>JACVJD010000004.1 GCA_015711825.1 Candidatus Solincola daggyaiensis | reverse complement strand
CCCCGTCGCCTACATGCGGGCGGTGCAGGAGGAGAAGGTCACCCTGTGCATCGTGGTGCCCCCCTTCCTTTTCGGGTGGATCATGAGCGTGCCCGAGGCCATGGCCTACGACGCCTCCTCGGTGCGGGTCTTCGCCACCGCCGCGGCCACCTTCCCGGAGGAGCTGAAGAGGGCGGTGCTTGCGCACATGCCCAACGCGCGGCTCTTCTACACCTACGGCCTGACCGAGTGCAGCGGCGGCAACGCCACCGTGCTCTACCCCGACAACGCCTTCCGCAAGGCCGACTCCATCGGCGTGGTCAACCCCCTGCTGGACTACCGCATCGTCAACGAGGCGGGCGAGGAGGCCTCGGTGGGGGAGATAGGCGAGCTGCTGCTCAAGGGCCCCGCGGTGATCAAGGGCTATTACAAGCGGGAGGACGAGACGGAGAAGACCTTCCGGGGCGGCTGGCTGCACACCGGGGACATCGTGCGCAGGGACGAGGAAGGCTTCCTCTACTTCGTGGACCGCCTCAAGGACATGATCAAGACGGGCGGGGAGAACGTCTTCGCCAAGGAGGTGGAGGACGCCCTGCTCGGACACCCCAAGGTCGCGGAGGCGGCGGTGTTCGGGCTTCCCGACCCGCAGTGGGGGGAGAAGATACACGCCGCGCTGGTGCTCAAGCCGGGGGAGGAGGCGACGGAGGAGGAGATCCTGGGGTTCTGTCGCGAGGCTCTGCCGGGATTCAAACGGCCCAAGGCGGTGTTCTTCGTGGACGTGCTGCCAAGAAATCCCAGCGGTAAGGTGCTCAAGCACGTGCTCAAGGAGGAGTTCCAGGCATGAGCGCGGCTTTCCTTGAGGGCTTGCGGTCGGCGCGAAGGACGCGCCCTCGAGCCGTGGCGGGAAGCGGGGAGAGAAGCGAGAGTCGGGGACGGAAGCAGTGAAGACAGTGAAGAGAAAAACCGGCGTTGGCGCGAGGAGGGGCGCCTAGGTCGTGTTTGATGGTCATGGAGGCGGCATGTTCAAGACGAGGATAACGGAGCTTTTGGGGATCGAGTACCCGGTGATCGGGGGCTGCATGCAGTGGATAACCGGGCCGGAGTTCACGGCCGCGGTGTGCGAGGCGGGGGCGCTGGGGATCATGTCCTCGGCCATGTTCCCCACCCAGGAGGAGTTCCGCGCCGCCCTGCGCAGGTTAAAGGGGCTCACGGACAAGCCCTTCGCCGTCAACCTCAACCTCTTCCCCGCCCTGCGCCCCATAGACAACCGCCTCTACGCCGAGGTGATCCTGGAGGAGGGCGGGGTGACGGCGGTGGAGACCAGCGGCAACCGGCCGCCCGAGGACCTGGTGGCCGTGCTCAAGGAGGGAGGCCTCAAGCTCATGCACAAGTGCGTGAGCGTGCGCCATGCCCTGAGCGCCCGGAAGGCGGGGGCGGACGCGGTGACCCTCTTCGGGTACGAGGGCGGGGGCCATATCGGGTCCGTGGCCACCCTCTCCCTGGTGCCGCGGGCGGTGGACGTCCTGGACATACCGGTGATCGCCGCCGGGGGCATCGCGGACGGGCGGGGGATGCTGGCGGCTTTCAGCCTGGGGGCGGAGGCGGTGCTCATCGGCACCCGGCTGCTGCTCACGCATGAATGCCCCATGAGCGCGGCGGTGAAGGAGAGCCTGCTGGCGGCGGGGGAAGAGGACACCGTGCCCCTGTTGGGCTCGGTGCACAACACCATCCGCGTGGTCAGGAACCAGGCGGCCGAGAAGGCGGCGGAGCTCGAAAGGGCCGGCGCCGATTTCCAGGAAATACTTGCCATCGTGGCCGGATCCAACACCCGCGGCATGCTGGAGCGGGGCGAGGTGGACCTGGGGGTTTTGGCATGCAGCCAGAGCGTGGGGCTGCTGCACGACATAGTGACGGTGAAGGAAGCGATCCAGGGCATGGTCGCGCAGGCG
The DNA here is from genome assembly GCA_015711825.1 of Candidatus Solincola daggyaiensis. Taxonomy (GTDB): domain Bacteria; phylum Actinomycetota; class Geothermincolia; order Geothermincolales; family RBG-13-55-18; genus Solincola_B; species Solincola_B daggyaiensis. The sequence continues at coordinate 56,483 of JACVJD010000004.1, read as the reverse complement.
GAGGAGATCGCGGGCCGGCTGGCAAGCTCGCGTACCGCCTGAGAGAGAACGGGAGGGGTCACAGATGAAGGATTACGACGCGGTTGTGGTCGGGGCCGGCCTGGGGGGCCTGTCCTCGGCGGCCTTCCTGGCCAAGGCGGGGAAAAAGGTCCTCGTCCTGGAGCGCCACTACGTGCCGGGAGGTTACGCATCCTCCTTCGTGCGCGGGCGCTTCGAGTTCGAGATCTCCCTGCACGAGCTCTCGGGGCTGGGGGACGAGAAGAACCCCGGCCCGCTGTGGAGGCTGCTCAACGAGGTGGACGTGGCCAGGCGGGTGGAGTTTTTGCCCATCCCCGAGTTCTACCGTTGCGTGCTCCCGGACGTGGACGTGGTGGTGCCCATCGGCAAGGACGCTTTCATCGCCGCCCTGGCGGAATACTTCCCGGCGGACGCGGACGGGATCCGGGATTTCACCGAGCTGATGTTCAAGTACGCCGAGGAGGCCTTACGCGCCAACCGCGTGGGCACCAAGATGGTCATGGAGCACCAGGAGGAATTTCCCAACCTCATCAAGTATTTCGGCAAGAGCCTCAAGGAGGTCATGGATCAGTTCATCAAGGACGAGCGCGCCTGCACGGTGTTCAACGTCCTCTGCGGGTACTACTGCAACAACCCTTCCGCGCTCTCCTTCCTCACCTACGCCCTGGGCACGGTGAGCTACCTGCGCTTCGGTCCCTGGCACGTGAAGGGCAAGAGCCAGGCCCTCTCCCAGGCCTTCATGGATTCCATCGAGGACATGGGCGGCGAGGTATGGGTGCGCAACGGCGCCGCGCGCATCCTGGTGGAGGAGGGGAAAGTCAGGGGCGTGGTGGCCCAGGACGGCACGGAGGTCCTCTGCCCCGTGGTGGTGAGCAACGCCAACCCCTACGTGGCCTGCCTGGAGCTCATCGGGCGGGAGAAGGTCCCGGAGTGGTACCTCAAGCGCCTGGGCGCCTGGACGGGCGGCGCCTCCACCGTCAACCTTTACCTGGGAGTGGACTGTGACTACCGCGACCTCGGCCTCGGCCACCACGAGACCTTCTACAGCGACGGCTACGACGTGGACGGCAACTGGATGAGGGTCAAGAAAGGGGAGACCCTGTTGCCCTCGGACATCGCGGTGACCGCGTACAACACCGTGGACCCGGAGTTCTCGCCTCCGGGGACCTCCTCCCTGGTGTGCACCTACATCGCCTTCGCCGAGCCCTGGATGAAACTGCCGCCGTCCCAGTACGCGGAGGCCAAGGAGAGGGCGGCGGAGAGGGTGCTGGACCTGGCGGAGAACGTCGCTCACGGCATACGTGACCACATCGAGGTCATCGAGGTCGCCACCCCGCTCACCAACATCAGGTATTCCCGCAACGTAGGGGGGAGCATCATCGGCTTCGACGAGACCTTCGCCGGCACCGGCCTGGTGCGCATGCCCGCCCAGGGCCCCATAGAGGGCCTCTACTTCTCGGGGGCGTGGGTGAACATCGGGGGTGGCTACGAGCCCTCCATGTATTCCGGCTTCCTCACCTCCCGCAAGGTGCTGGAGGACATGGAGGCGGGGGGGCCGAAGCCCGGCGCCTTGGAGAAACTGCAGAAGGAGATGGAGAAGCAGGTGGAGGGCAGGGAGCTCCCCGACAGCCCCGTCACGCGCGTGGAGCGGGCCCTGGCCGGCCTGCATCCAGACCGGGTGCAGCTGGAGGTGGCGGAGGTCGTCGAGGAGACCCCCACCGCCAAGACCCTGCGCATGACGGCGGCGCAAGGGGAGCTGCCCTGGTTCCGCGCCGGCCAGTACGTCAACCTCTTCTGCCGGGTGGGAGGGGTGCTCACCTCGCGCCCGTATTCCATCTCCTCTCCGCCCGGAACCGATTACTGGGACATCACCGTGCGCCGCACCGCGGGCGGGTTCGTGTCCAATTACCTCCTGGACGAGGTGAAGCCGGGCGACCGCTTCGAGTCCACCAGCCCCTTTGGAAGCTTCTTCCATGAGCCCGCCATGGACACCGACGACCTGGTCTTTCTGGCGGGCGGGTCGGGGATAACCCCCTTCGCCTCCATTATCCGCGAGGCGGCCGAAAAGGGCACGGAATTGAAGATACACCTCATCTACGGCAGCAGGGATCCCGGCGACATCATCTTCGGCGAGGAGATGAAGGGGCTGGAGGGCAAGGTGCCCGGGCTCAAGGTGGACTACGTCATCTCCGAGCCCCCCCAGGGTTGGTCGGGGCTGTGCGGGCTGCTGGACGCGGAGATGATCTCGCGCCTGGTGGGGGAGGTGGAGGGAAAGACCTTCTACCTCTGCGGGCCCGCCCAGATGTACCTGCTGTGCGAAAAGGCCTTGCTCTCCCTGGGGGTGCCGAAGCGGAGGATACGCCGCGAGGCCTACGGCCCGCCCCAGGACATCACCGCCGAGCCGGGCTGGCCGGGGTCCGACCCGGACGCGGTCTTCGAGGTGGTGGAGGAGCGCACCGGCAAGACCTTCCAGGCGCGCTCCGGGGAGCCCCTGATGAACTCCCTGGAGCGGGCGGGTTTGGTGGTGGAGGCGATATGCCGCTCCGGGGAGTGCACCGTCTGCCGCACCAGGCTGCTGGAGGGCGAGGTCTTCGTGCCCGAGCGGGTGCTCAAGCGCTGGGTGGACGAGAAGGCGGGCTTCATCCACCCCTGCATGAGCTTCCCCCTCACCAACCTCCGCATAAAAATCTGACGTTTCGGAAGAATGTATCGCGAAAGCGATGACGACGCCCGGAGGGCGGCGGCACGGTGCCAGTCGCCGTGGCCGAGACGGAGTGAGTGAAACGAGCAGAGGCGAGGACGGGGCCTGGCACGCATACGAAGGCGCGAGGGAAAAGGCCGGGACAGCCGCGTATCGCGAAAGCGATGACGACGCCCGGAGGGCGGCGGCACGGTGCCAGTCGCCGTGGCCGAGACGGAGTGAGTGAAACGAGCAGAGGCGAGGACGGGGCCTGGCACGCATACGAAGGCGCGAGGTAGCCATCCCGCGGGGCGGCGTATGCCGGTCGCCGTGGCCGAGACGGAGTGAGTGAAACGAGCAGAGGCGAGGACGGGGCCCGGCACGCTTGGGGGTGCGTTAACGGGAAGGATTGAGCGAGGAAAAGGAGGCAGGCGATGAACCCGGATGACTACATGTGGGACTACCGAAACCCGTACGAGTGGATGAGCCGGACTAGGAAGGGGCTCCCGCCGCTCATCATCTCCGTGGCCATCACGGGGGGCGTGGAGGGGAAGGAGGCCAACGAGAACCTTCCCGAGACGCCGGAGGAGCAGGCGGAACAGACCTACGAGGCCTACAAGGCGGGCGCGAGCATCGTGCACGTGCACGCGCGCAACCCCGAGGTGTGGTGGATGACCTCCAGCAACCCCGAGGATTACCTGCGCATCAACGCCATGATCCGCGACAAGTGCCCGGACATCATCATCAACAACACCACCGGGGGTGGACCGGAGCTGACCACCGAGCAGCGCATGGCGAGCATCTACGCCAACCCGGAGCTGTGCTCCCTCAACCTGGGGCCCTTCGTGCTCAAGGTGCCCCTGCGCGAGAGGGCGGAGCCCCTGCCCAGCCCGCGCCCAGCCATGGTCTATGACCGCTGCATCCCCAATTCCTACGCCGACATCAGCCTCTACGCCAAGACCATGAAGGAGAAGGGCATCAAGCCGGAGATGGAGCTCTACCATCCGGGCATGTACTGGGTGGTGCAGGACCTCATCATGCAGGGGCTCATCGACCCGCCCTACGACATCCAGTTCGTCATGGGCTTCCAGACCTCATCCTTCCCCACGCCCAAGAACCTGCTCTCGCTCATCGACGAGCTGCCTCCCCAGTCCATCTTCTTCGCCATCGGGGTGGGCCCGTATCAGCTCCCCATGACCGTGATGTCGGTGTTGCTGGGCGGGCATGTGCGCGTGGGCATGGAGGACAACCTGTATTATTCAAGGGGAAGGAAACTCAAGAACAACGCCGAGCTGGTGGCCAGGATGGTGCGCATCGCGCATGAGCTCAACCGCGAGGTGGCCACCCCGCAGCAGGCGCGGGAGATGCTGGGGATCTCCCAAGAGCCCAGCAGCTATTGATCACCCAACGGAAGATTGCATCGCGAAAGCGACCACGCCGACCGCAGGGAGGCGTGGCAGTGTCCAGCGCCGTGGCCGAGACGGAAGCGAGTGAAACGAGCAGAGGCGAGGACGGGGCCTGGCACGCATACCCCCGCATACCAGGGGCGCGGACGATGCGCAAGAGGCGTGGCCGAGACGGAAGCGAGTGAAACGAGCAGAGGCGAGGACGGGGCCTGGCACGCATACCCCCGCATACCAGGGGCGCGGACGATGCGCAAGAGGCGTGGCCGAGACGGAAGCGAGTGAAACGAGCAGAGGCGAGGACGGGGCCTGGCACGCATACCGTGATCGCCGATGGGGATAATCGACATTGGGACGTGGACCCGGATCGCTTCTTTTAGCCGGGAGGGGCGACCAGGGATCGCCGGCGGGCCGCGCCGTGGGCTGTGCGTGGCCCGCTGTCCGGTCCCCTTGGACGAAAGGACTTTGCCTGCAGGGGTGCGTCTTTTCCTGAGGTAACGGGTATCTCGGGAGCCGATAAGGGGAATGCGAAGGCGAGGCGCGATCCTTCGAGCCGCTGAAGAGCGCACATGGGAAGGCCCCGGTCTTATCGCAGGGGGAGGGACAAAGAAGCAGGGGGAGGTGCGGAGATGCCGGATTACGACGTTATCGTCATCGGGGCGGGTCTCGGCGGGTTGACTGCGGGGGCGCTGTTGGCGAAACAAGGTCGCAGGACGCTGGTGCTGGAGCAGGGAGGAAGCATAGGGGGTTGCTGTTCGACCTACGAACGAAAGGGCTACCGTTTCGACGTGGGCGCCACCATCCTCGAGATATTGCGCCCCTTCGAGATCGCCTTCGAGAGGCTGGGCACCGGCTTTGGCGAGGAGGTCGAGCTGGAGCCCTGCGACCCCGTTTACGGCATCATCCTTCAGGACGGCTCGCGCATCACCTACCCTTCCTCCATAGAGGCGAAAGCCGAGATCATCTCCCGCATCTCACCCCAGGACGGCAAGGCATGGCTGGAGTACGCCCGCTACGTGGGCGATTTCATGCGCACTGCCGTGGAGGGGTTCTTCCTCAGCCCCATGAACGGCATGGCGGACATGGCAAAGGTGATGCTGAAGAACCCCCGCCTGCTCAAGTTCCTCCCCCTCTTCAACCGCTCCTTCGAGGAGGTGATGCGGGGGTATTTCAAGGACGAGCGGGTGCTGGATTCCCTCTCTTACCCGGGGAAGTTCTGCGGTCAGCCCCCCGCCCTGGCCCCGGGGATCTTCGCCTTTCTCTCTTACGCCGAGCACGAGGGCGTCTTCTTTCCCAGGGGCGGCATGATCGCCTTGCCGGAAGCTCTGCGACGGTGTGGAGAGAGGTTCGGTATGGAGATCGCGCTGAGGCGACGGGTGGAGAAGGTGATGGTGAGCGGCCGCAGGGTGCAGGGCGTGGCCCTGGCCGACGGCACCGAGATCGGCGCCCCGGTGGTGGTCTCCGACATCAACGCCAAAACGCTTTACCTGCAGATGATCGGAGAAGGGCATCTTCCCCGGCTCGCCAGGCAGGGGATCAAAAGCTATCGGCTCTCCGCCTCGGCTCCCATGATCAACGTGGGGCTGGACTACCGGCCGCCTCTGGAGGCCCACCACAATATCGTCACCGTATCCATGGAGGAGACCAACCGCTACTGGTTCGAGGACATGCCGAGGGGCCTGCTGCCCCGGGAACCCTATGCCCTGGTTTGTTTTCCCACCTTCTCGGACGAAAGCATGGCCCCGCAAGGGCGCCATGTGCTCAACATCGTGCTGTCCGGACCTTATCATCTCAGCGAGCTGGATTGGGACCGCGACAAGAAGGCATACGGCGAAAAACAGATAGAGATGTTGAGCGAACGGGCTATCCCCGGGCTGGCGGATCACGTGGAGGTGATGGACGTGTTGACCCCGAGGGATTACGAGCGTCGGCTGCTCACCCCCGAAGGCGCTATCCTGGGACTGGACATGGATATATCGTCCTCGGCGGTGTTCAGGCCGGCGGCGAAGTCGAAGAGCATAAGAGGCCTGTACCTCGCGGGAGCCTCCACCCATCCGGGAGGAGGTATTCCGTCGGTGGTCGCCTCCGGCATCATCGCCTCCGACCTCATAAACCGCCACGAATAACATACAACGTCACGGAAGATTGCATCGCGAAAGCGACCACGCCGACCGTAGGGAGGCGTGGCAGTGTCCAGCGCCGTGGCCGAGACGGAAGCGAGCCGAAGGCGAGCGATGGCGAGGACGGGGCCTGGCACGCATACGCTCGCGCGAGGCTTTCGGAGGGCGGCGGCACGGTGCAGGGCGCCGTGGCCGAGACGGAAGCGAGCCGAAGGCGAGCGATGGCGAGGACGGGGCCTGGCACGCATACGCTCGCGCGAGGCTTTCGGAGGGCGGCGGCACGGTGCAGGGCGCCGTGGCCGAGACGGAAGCGAGCCGAAGGCGAGCGATGGCGAGGACGGGGCCCGGCGCGCATACCTTTGCTATCATTGTCTAGTCGGACTTGGTCGTCTCCGGACGGCAAGCTGGGAGACGACTGGCAGGGCGAAGAATATGCCAAAACAAGGTAAGTAGGTGGCGTCGCGATAAACCGTCGCGACGCCGGACACCGAGGGGGGTAATACCATGACCAAACCCAAGAGCGGCCCCATCTTCGACGAGAGGGATTTCCCGGTGAGCATCGCGCGTCTCGCCATCATGCAGGGTTTGGGCATGGACATAGAGGAGTTGAAGCGAAAACCCATCATCGCCGTCGCGAACTCCCATACGGATATGAACCCCGGTCACATGCATCTGCGCGCGCTGGCGGAGCGCGTCAAGGAGGGAGTGCACGCCGCCGGAGGCATACCCTTCGAGTTCAACGTGCCGGCTCCCTGCGACGGCTTCACGGAGGGGAACGAGGGCATGAGGTTCGTGCTTCCCCAGCGGGAGCTCATCGCGGACACGGTGGAGACCTACGCCCGCAGCATGCTCTTCGACGGTATGGTCATGGTCGCCTCCTGCGACAAGATCATCCCGGGCATGATCATGGCGGCCGCGCGGCTTGACCTGCCGGCGATCATGCTCACCGGGGGCCCCGGGGCCTTTCAGATAAGGTTCTCGCCGCGCAGCACGGGCAGCATCTTCCACAAGGACTACCCCGACTTGCTGGACAAGCTGGCCACGGCCACCTGCGCCACCTGTGGATCATGCGAGCTCATGGGCACCGCCAACACCTTCCAGTGCCTGGCGGAGGCCATGGGACTGACCATACCCGGCTCCGCCAACGTTCCCGCCTACTTCTCCGAGAAGCTCCTCTTCGCCCGCCGCGCGGGCATGCGGGTGGTGGAGATGGTCGAGGAGGGCCTCGGCGCGCGCGCGGTGCTGACCGAGAAGGCGGTGGAGAACGCCCTCATGGTGGACCTGGCCATAGGGGGTTCCACCAACTCCGCCCTGCATCTCCCGGCCATCGCGCACGAGCTGGGGTTTGAACTGCCCCTCTCGCGCTTCAACGATTTCAACCCGCGCATACCCACCCTGTGTTCCATCGCCCCCAACGGACCCCACGGTATCCAGGACCTCTACCGGGCCGGGGGCGTGCCGGCGGTGATGAAAACGCTCGCCGACGACCTGCATCTGGAGGCGTTGAACGTCATGGGGCAGAGCGTCGCGGAGGTGGTGGAGGCGGCCGAGGTCCGCGACGGCGAGGTCATACGCACGCGGGATAACCCGTTCTTCCCCCAAGGGGGCACGGTGGCGCTCTTCGGCAACCTGGCGCCGGAGGGGGCGGTGGTCAAGCAGTCGGCGGTGCTCCCGGAGATGCTGCGCTTTTCGGGACCGGCGCGGGTCTTCGAGGCGGAGGCCGACTGCCTCTCAGCCCTGCGCGAGGGGACGCTGAGGGAGGGGGAGGTGGTGGTCATCCGCAACGAGGGACCGAAGGGTGGGCCGGGCATGCCGGAGACGCTGGCGGTGACCATGGGGCTGGAGCTGCACGGTTTCACCCGCGTGGCCCTCATCACCGACGGCAGGTTCTCGGGCGCCACCTCGGGTCCGTGCATCGGGCACGTTTCGCCCGAGGCCGCCGCCGGAGGGCCCATCGCGGCGCTGCGCGACGGGGACGAGATAAGCATCGACATTCCCGGTCGCCGGCTGGAAGTCAGGCTCAGCGAGGAGGAGATCTCCTCACGCCTGGCGCAACACCGGCCCGCGGAGCGGGAGGTGCCGGCGGGGTTCATGCGCCGGTACGTAAGGATGGTGGGCTCAGCCGCCCGCGGCGCCGTGCTCTCTTGAGTATGGGAGGACGGCGGAACGGTTCGGCATGCGGGTTTGCGCGACATGGATGTATCGAAAAGAGGTCGTGGAGATCTTGGTCGCGCCATGGGTGCGAGGCGGGGGAAACCCCTCACCTCAGGGAAGGGTGAAGCGGAAGATGGAGCCGCCGCCCTCGCGGGGCTCGTGCCAGATGTGGCCGCCGTGACCCTTGACGATCTCCCTTGCGATGTACAGGCCGAGCCCGATTCCCTCCGCGGAGTGGTGGGTGGCGTCACCGACCTGGTAGAAGCGCTCGAATATCCTCTGCCGCTCCTCCTCCGGCACTCCCAGTCCGCGGTCGAGGACCGACACCGTCATGCCGCCCTCGTCCTTGCCGGCCACCTCCACCTCGACCCCGGTCAGCCCGGGGGAATAGTTGACCGCGTTTTCCAGCAGGATCACCAGTACCTGCGCGATGCGTTCGGGGTCGGCCCTTACGGTCTTGGGACGCTTGTGAACGCGAAACGCTATCGGCACCAAGGGATCGCGCTTGCGTGTCTCCCGCACCACTTCCTCCAGGGTCGCCACCAGGTCGCTCTCCACCAGGTTGAGCGCCAGCTTATCACGGTCGATGCGCGCGGTGTCCAGTAGCTGGTAAACCAGCCTTTCCAGCCGGTCCACGCCTCGTTCTATATCCATGAGCACCTCGCGCCTCGTCTCCTCGTCCATGCGGTGGTGGTGGGAAAGCAGGGTGGAGGCGTAACCCTTGATGACGGTCATGGGGTGGCGCAGCTCGTGGGAGGCGATGTCCACGAAGTCCCGCAGCTCCTCCTCGTGGGCCAGGCGCTCCTCCTCCACCGCGATGGCCCGGGCCAGCGTCCCCGCCAGATCGCGCTCCTCGCCGCCGGCCTCGCCTTTCTCGCGGCGCAGCAAGCCCAGGACTCCCACCGTCCTGCCGTGGGCCCTGACGGGATAGGCGAAGTAGGAGGCGAACCTCTCTTTTGCCACCTCGGGGAGGAAGCCCACGTAATCCAGGGCGCCGAGGTCCTCGACGGAGACGGGCTGCTCGCGGTTCGCGGCGATCATCTCGCGGCAGACAAGGTGATGCTCCTCGTCCAGCGGCTCGAACCCCGCGCTGTCCCTGGCGGTGTGGTAGATCTGGAATCTTCCCTGGGCAAGGCGGGTGTAGTGCGCGCCGCCGGCCTCGAGGATCTCTTTTCCGGTGTCCACGATACGGATGATGTTCTCCAGGGGGTCGGACCCCAGCCCCAGGAAGCAGTGGGTCAGCCTCTCCAGGCGCCGCTCCGCCCGCTTGCGCTCGCCGATGTCGCGGGTGACGAAGATGGCCCCTATGAGCTTGCCCTCCTCGTCGAAAAGGGGGTTCCCCACCGATTCCACCCAGATATAGGTGCCGTCGGCCTTTTTGGCCCGGAACTCGACCTTGCCCGGCGCCAGCTCGCGGTTGGACCTGGCGTATGTCTCCGCCACCGCCGGGAGGTCCTCGGGGTGCACCAGCTCCATGACGTTGCTGCCCAGCAGCTCGCCCTCTCGGTAGCCCAGCACCCTCTGGTTGGAGGGGCTTAGGTAAACGAAGTTCCCGTCCACGTCGATCTGGCTGATGAGGTCCAGCATGTTGTCGGTGAGCCGCCGCAGGAAAAGCTCCCTTTCCGCCAGCTCCTCCCTGATACGTTTGCGCTCGGTGATGTCCTCCACGATGCCCACGCCCCCGATGATGGCGCCGCCGGCGTCCCTCAGCGGGGTGGTGCGCAAGGAAACGAATACATGGGCCTCGCTGGTGGTGGCGGCGTACGGTCCCTCGTAGAGCCCCTCGATCCCCTCCAGGGCGGCGCGGATGGCCGGCAGCACGCTGCGGTCGCGCAGCCTGTTCATGTCCAGCCCCACCAGGCGCTCCCGCGAGGATCGCAGGATCTCCACGAAGCGGTCGTTGCAGTCGGTGATCACCAGGTTGAGGTCGTATTGGAAAACGCCTATGGGGGCGTGCCGGAAGAGCAGGCGGTACTTCTCCTCCGAGGCGCGCAGCTCCGCCTCCATGCGCCTGCGCTCGCTGATGTCGCGTATGATGCCCTGGTAGAAACGGTCGCCGTCCACCTCGATTATGCGCGCGCTGATCTCCACCGGGAAGACGGTGCCGTCCTTGCGCATGTGCTCGGTCTCGATGATGGTGCCGTTGGAGAGGTCGAGGTCGCGCACGGTCTGCGCGAAGCGCGGGCGTTCCGCCGGCGAGCGCAGGTTAGCGGCGGGCATGCCGATGAGCTCCTCGCGCGAATACCCGTAGGCCTGGACGGCGCGCTGGTTGACCTCCGCGATCCTCCAGTCCGTGTCCATGAGGATGATGATGTCGTTGGCGTAGCGGGTGAGGTACTCGTAGTGGCGGGCCAGGGCGGCGCGCTCGGACTCCAGCCGGCACTGCCGCCGGTAGAGCTCGGCCTGGCGGCGCGTCCAGGCGAGGGCGAAGGCGAAGCCTAAGGCGAGCACCACGATGAGGGTGAGGGCCACGGCCAGCGATACGCGCAGGGTGGTGGGGGAATAGACCTCGGACGCGTCCACCTTGGCCACCAGGCGCCAGCCGGTTCCGGGCACGGAGCGAGTGGCGGCGAGCACCTCCACGCCGCGGTAGTCCACCCCCTCCATGGCGCCCTCCTCTCCAAGCGCCGCCCGCGCCGCCGGAAGGTCCTCCTCGCCCAGGGGAAGGCGGAGCTGGAGGGCCGTCCCGCTGCGGTGGCGCAGCTCGTTGAGGAAGACCACCTCGTCCCCCTCTCGCCGCACCAGCAGGGTCTCCGCCGTCTCGCTGGGGGTGGGCCAGGACTGGATGAAGGGGTAGAGGAAGTCGTGGTGGTCGATGCGCAGGAGCAGCGCTCCCGCCGGGGCGGCGTTCGGGGTTGCCGCTACCGGCACCACTAAGTCGATATGGATCTCCTCGTTTCCCTCTCCGCGGTGGAGGTCCGAAATGGAGGGCGCCCCCTTGGCCATGCACTCCAGGGCGAGCCCCCGCGCGTATTCCCCCACCGGGTCGCCGCGGGGGTTGAGGGAGAGCGCCGCGTTCCCCTCCGCGTCGAGGAGGAAGGAGGAGACGTAGCCGTAATTCTCCATCCGCGACTGCATCCAGGAGAGAAGGTTTACCTTGAGCTCAAGGTCATCGGGAGCGGCCAGATATCTTGCCGCCTCCCGCGAGAAGAAGGGGCTCTCCGCGGCGGTCCCGGCGTCCGCCAGGCGCTCTTCCACCCAGTTGCCGATCTGCTCCGCCTTGAGGTCCGCCACGGCGGAGATCTCCTCCTGGGCGCGCCGCCTGACGTCGGAACGCAGGTAGAGGGCGAAGAGCGTGCCGGCCGCGGCCAGCACCGCCGCCGCGGCCAGGTAAGCCGCGATCCATTTCCAGGCGCTTCCATGTCTGGTGATGGCGCCGCCCTTTTTCTCCATGCGCAGCCCCTGCCCCCTTCGTTTTATCTATTGCCGTCGTGGCACGAAGACAGCCCTTGTTGAATTATCTCCCCCCGTTCGAGAAGGTGTAAACCCGGTCGCCCTGGAGAGCGAGCACGCGAAAACACATGGCCCCATGTGGGAAATATGCGAGAAGGAGAAGGGATGACGGTTCGCGTATCACGAGGAGGCTTGCCGGATCTGCCTGGCCATATCGATATGGAGCGCGATATGGATTGGATCCGGGCACGCCGGTGCTCGGATTATCTTACTCCTTCCTCGGCAGTAAACCATCGGTCTAAGGGTGTGTCGGCCTGAGGAGTACCGGCGCACCAATAGAACCCCGGTTCGCGGCCCATACAAAACGTAAATACGCCTCGCCCCCTCGTCCTTCCGCCGTTATTCCTTTAGGGCGCGCGTGCCGAAAGAATAACATGAAGGCCGGCCAAAGGGAAAAGTGGAGGTTACGGCTGGGGACCGGACCCCATCGGCCGCGAGGCGGGAGCAGGTCGGGAGGTGTCCAAAAAAGAAGAAAGCGACGGCGGGATCGCGGCCGAACGCCCCATGTGTTTCGCCTACGGACCCGGCTGGGACGGCGGCCGCGACGTCCTGGGGTATATACCCGGCGACTGACCGCCTCCGACTCTGAGCGTCGCTACATCTCCCGTGGCAGGCGTCAATGCCGGCTCGGTTGCCACGCGCCCGCCGGACCATCGAACAGCCCGGGTTTGTTCAGCCTCCATCATCCAGCTGCAACCCTCGCCCTCGCGCCCGTCAATCGCCCTGCCGCTTTTTCAGCTCGCGGTCGCGCAGCTCGCGGCGGAGGATCTTCCCCACCACGCTCTTGGGAAGCTCCTCCACGAACTCTATGTGGGTGGGGACCTTGTAGGGAGCGAGGTTCTCCTTGCAGTAGGAGATGACCTCCTCCTCGCTCAAGGACTCCCCCTCCTTGACCACGATGAAGGCCTTGACGGTCTCTCCGCGATAGGGGTCCGGCACCCCCACCGCGCAGGCCTCCAGTATCTTGGGGTGGTCGAAGAGCACGTTGTCGATCTCCACCGGGTAGATGTTGTAGCCTCCCGCGATTACCATGTCCTTTTTGCGGTCCACCACCGAGAGATATCCGTCTTCGTCGAAGAAACCTATATCCCCGGTGTACACCCAGCCGTCGCGCAGCGCCTGGGCGGTCTCCTCCGGCTTCTTGTAATAACCCATCATGCACTGGGGGCCGGAGATGACGATCTCGCCCGCCTCCCCCAGGGGCAGCTCCCGCTCCCCCGTGTCCAGGTCCACGATCCTTATGTCCGTGTCCGGTACCGGGATGCCCACCGTGCCGGGCTTGATCTCCCCTCCCCAGGGGGTGACGGTGGCCACGGGGGCGGTCTCCGTCTGCCCGTAGACCTCGAGGATGGTGGCCCCGGTGAGCTCCTTGAGGTCGCGGATGGTGTCGGCGGCGAGGGGGGCGGCGCCGGAGAAGAAGCCCTTGATGAAGGAGAGGTCCATGCGCCGGAACTCCGGCTCCGCCAGCAGGCCCACGAAAATGGTGGGCACGCCGGGCAGGAAATCCGGGCGGTCGCGCTTGAGGATCTCGATCACCGCCTTGGGCTCCGGGCGGGGGATCATGCAGTGCTCCCATGCCTGCCAGCAGAAGAAGTTCTGGCAGGCGGTGAAGCCGGCGGCGTGGAAGACGGGGAAGGTGCCCACCAGGGAGTATTTTCCGCGTTCCAGGTCCGGGAACCAGGCCGCGAACTGCTGCACGTTGACGCTGATGTTCTTGTGGCTGAGCATCACGCCCTTGCTCTTTCCGGTGGTGCCCCCGGTGTAGATGATGGTGGAGAGCTCCTCCCATTCCCCTTGGTCCTCCAGCGGGTCCCCGGGGTATTTCCTGATCAGGTCCTCGTAGCGCAGCACCTTGTCGGTGGGCTCGATCTTTCTGTACATGGCCTTGCGCACGTAGGGGAAGAGCTGCTTCTTGGGGAAGGAGAGGTGGGTGTTGATCTGGCAGCCCACCACCTTCTCCAGCTTGGTCTCGGCCATGATCTTCTCGATGCGCGGCACCAGCAGGGTGAGGGTCACGGCTATCCTGGCGTCGGAGTCGTCGAGCTGGTATTGCAGTTCCCGCTCGGTGTAGAGGGGGTTGTTGAGCACCACCACCGCTCCGATGCGGAAGGCGGCCATGTTGGCGACGATCATCTGCGGGATGTTGGGCATGATGGTGGCCACCTTGTCGCCTTTGCCTATGCCGAGATCCGAAAGGGCGCGGGCGAAGCGGTTCACCAGCTCGTCCAGCTTGCGGTAGGAGATTTTCGCGCCCATGTAGTTCAGGGCGGTCCGGTCCGGGAAGTCGCGGGCGGAGCGCGCCAGTCCCTCGGAGACCGTAAGCCGCTGGTATTCGATGCTCCACGGCACCCCGGGCGCGTATGACTTGTGCCAGGGCCTCTCTTCCATGCTTCCCTCCTGTCGCTTTACGAAACGCCTTTTCCTCACGCGCACGCCCGGCATGGCCGTGCCTGGGGGATCGCCTTTGGGCGAAGGTAACGAACGTAGCCTCGTGAAGGTGTATGACTGATGCTGCCGCCCCTCCTCTTTCTTTATAAACGAGCCCTTTTCCTTACCACAAGTAGTTTTTCTCCATCCATAGCGGGACCTTCATCTTAGCCTTGAACCTTAGGGCGATGCCGATTCTCTGGGGCGAACATCAGATGGTTGCGGCCGGGAAAGGAAAAGCCGAATATTATTATGGGGATGTGGAAGGTGTTCCCACGAGGCCGTGCCTGAAGCGGTGGCGGGAGGCTTTCCCATCTCGTGTTGAAAGCGAGGATGGGCGCATCTGGTGGAGATTCGCTGCCGTTCGCCGTCCCGGGCTTTGCATGCCGTCACGGCGGCCGCCTCGGTCGCGATGGCGGCCGGCAGAGAGAGGTGAGAACGATGTGTCGATTTCATCGATACCGCGTCCCGCTACCGACTGTTGCAATTGCCCTGGTGGCCCTGGTCATCGCGGCTTCGGCCGCTCCCGCGGCAGCGCCGGGGTGGACAGAGGCGAAGGCGGGCACGCTTGCAGGGATAGCGGCTCTCCCCCGCGTCGACACTTCTTTGCCCGCAGCGGGGGCGGCAGCCGCGGCGCGCGACGCCGCGCCCGGCGCGCGGCTTTCAGCCCTTGATGCGCTTGACATGTCCGTAGCATCACTTGATCCCACCCCTCCCGCTAACCCGGTCAAGCTCGTTTTCGTCCACCATTCCTGCGGTGAGAACTGGCTGAACGACGATAACGGCGGCCTCGGGAAGGCCCTGCGCGACAACACCTACTTCGTGAGCGACACCAACTACGGGTGGGGCCCGGACGAGATCGGGAGCAGCACGGACATAGGGCACTGGTGGTCCTGGTTCAGGGGGCCGTCCAGCCCTGCCTACACCGCCGCCCTCTACGCGGAAAGCGGGCAGAACTGCTATTACTCCCGCCTGGCCGACGACCCCGGGGGCGAGAACGAGATCGTCATGTTCAAATCCTGTTTTCCCAACTCCGCCCTGGAGGGGAGCCCCGGCGAACCCGTGCCCCCCATCTCGTCCAACCCGCTCAAGGGGAATTCAGGGCCCCTGACGGTGGCTAACGCCAAGGGCATCTATATCGACCTCCTGGAGTATTTCAAGACCAGGCAGGACAAGCTCTTCGTGGCCGTGACCGCCCCTCCCCTGATAGACGGGACCTACGCCGCCAACGCCCGCGCCTTCAACGACTGGCTGGTGAACGACTGGCTCGACGGGTATCCGTACAACAACGTCTTCGTCTTCGATTTCTACAACGTCCTCACCAGCAACGGCGGCAGCGCCTATGCCAGCGATCTCGGCTGGGAGAGCGGCAACCACCATCGCTGGATCAACGGCGCCGTCCAGCACAAGACGGACGACGGCGGCAACACCCTCGCCTACCCCAGCGACGACGACCATCCCAACTACGTGGGCAACCGTAAAGCCACCGCGGAGTTCGTGCCCCTCCTCAACCTAGCCTACAACCGCTTCAGGAGCGGGGGAACGGGGACTCCCCACATCGCTTCCGTGAGCCCGATGTCCGGGGCTCCGGGAACGCAGGTTACCATAACCGGTAGCGGGTTCGGAGACCAGCGGGGCTCGTCATATGTGTCCTTTTCCGGAGTCGCTGCCGGCGTGTATCTGGAATGGAATTCCAGCCGCGTCATATGCGAGGTCCCGGATGGCGCCTTGTCGGGCTGGTTGACGGTGAACACCCCCGGCGGGACTTCCAACGGGGTGAACTTCGTGGTCCCACTGCCGAGCGTGGAATCCTCCTGCTATTTCGCCGAGGGTTACACGGGAGAGGGTTTCGCGGAATGGCTGTGCCTTCTCAACCGGGACGGCGCCGGGGCCGTCGCCCAGGTCACCTACCTCTACGCCGACGGCACGGCGCCGTTTACCAGGGATTACCTACTGGACGCCAGCTCCAGGACCACCCTGAACGTGAACGAGGAAGCGGGCGCCGGGCGCGATGTGTCCATAAAGGTCGAGAGCGACGGGCGGGTGCTGGCGGAGCGCCCCATGTATTTCGATTACATGGGGAAGTGGAAGGGCGGCCACGACGCCGTGGGGGCGCCGGAGCCCTCGACCTTCTGGTACTTCGCGGAGGGCTACACCGGCGATGGGTTCGACGAGTGGGTCTGCCTGCTCAACCCCGGCGACGCCCCGGCGCAGGTGAGCTTCCGTTTCCAGACCCAGGAGGCGGGTGAAGTGGTGAAAAGCGGTCACGAGGTCCCGGCGAGGTCGCGGCGGACCTTCAAGGTAAACGACCTCCTGGGGAGAGGATACCAGGCCTCGCTGCTGGTGGAGTCCACCCAGGAGTTGGTCGCGGAGCGCCCCATGTATTTCCGTTACGCCGGCAGGGAAGATCATGGCTGGGAGGGAGGCCACTGCGTGCCAGGGGCCACCGCTCTGGCCGACGCCTATTATTTCGCGGAGGGGACCACCAGGCGTGGTTTCGAGGCCTGGATCACCCTCCAGAACCCCGGCGATCACCCCATCACCGTGACCGCGGACTACCAGCTCGGGGTGGGGCAGGGGGAGCCGGTAAGCCGTGAGTACGAGGTGGGGGGCGGTTTCCGCCGCACCGTTTTCGTCCCCGACGAAATAGGATGGGAAAAGGATTTCTCGGTCAGGCTCGCCTCGGAAGACGCATTTCTTGCCGAGCGCCCCATGTATTTCGATTACTCCTGCGCTGACCTTCGTGCTGCGGGTGGCCACTGCGTGATCGGGGCGACCTCGCCCGGCGGCGAGTGGCTCTTCGCCGAAGGGTACACCGGTGGGTCTTTCCAGCAATGGCTGTGTCTCCAGAACCCGAGTGAAGATGAGGCCGTGGTGGAGGTGCGTTATTACACCCAGGAGGAAGGCGAACTGCCGGCGCGCGAAGTGAGGGTGCCGGGGCGCAGCAGGGTGACCGTCCTGGTCAACGAGCACGCCGGGGAGGGCTACCAGCTTTCGACGCGCTTGGCGGTGGTGAGCGGGGGAAGCGTGGTGGCCGAGCGACCCATGTACTTCCGTTACGGCTCAGGGTGGGACGGGGGACACGACGTGGTCGGCTTCGTGCCTGATCAAGGGCCATCCCCGTGAACCGAAACCTCTGGCCAGATAATGGAATATCGCCGGCACGCGTGGCGGCCCCGGACCCCGAATAGGCGGAAGGCTCGGCTTTCCTTACCCTCTCAAGGGCGTACCGCGACGTGCATGGCCACGCTTTTCCGAAGGGTTTGCGGGCGCGGGGTGATGCCTTGTGTTGTGGGCAAGGATCCGGCGCCCCCGGCGATCTCTCATTCGCCTTGCTCAGCGCTCCGGCCCGGCATACACTTTGTGCAAGAGACACGTTTTTGTCAACGGCCACCTATTGACATGATCGCCCGCATGCCTGCACCCATGGTGGAGGCGCCGTGCAGCTGGCGGCGAGACTATATCGGATGATGACTGCGATTCCGGGCGTGAAAGACCGGCCGCCTGAGGTATGAGCATATGGGAGATGAAAGCGCCGGAAGAAGTACCGGGAGGGGGTGGCTTGACGCCACCTGGCGGGTGGCGGCGGGCCTGGCGGTGTTCGCGGCGCTTTATCTCGTGAGCCGCCGCAACTATCTCCTCTTCCACGCCGCCGCCGAGGTCTTCAGCTCGCTGGTGGCCTTCTCCGTTTTCATCCTCGCCTGGCACACCCGGCGCTCCGCGGACAACGGCTTCCTCGCCTTCCTGGGGGTGGCTTACCTCTTCGTGGGGGCGATCGACCTCCTGCATATGCTGGCCTACTCGGGCATGGGCGTCTTCGACGGGAACGGCGCGAACCTCGCCACCCAGTTATGGGTGATCGCCCGTTACCTGGAGGCGTTCTCCCTGCTTCTGGCGCCGCTCTTCCTGGCGCGCGCGCTTCGGATCTACCTGGACATGGCGGTTTACGCGGCGGTTTCCGCCCTGGCGCTGGCGAGCGTCTTCCTATGGGATATATTTCCAGCCTGCTTCATGGAGGGTTCCGGGCTGACCCCCTTCAAGAAGGTGAGCGAGTACGTCATCTGCGCCATGATGGCGGGGGCCATGGCCTTTCTCTACGCCAGGAGAGGGGAGATGAACACCAGGGTGATGCGGCTCATCCTTGCCTCCATCGCCGTGGCCATCGCCTCCGAGCTCTCCTTTACCCTCTACCAGGACCCCTACGCCCTCCCCAACCTCCTGGGTCATTTCCTGAAGATCGTTTCCTTCTACTTGCTCTACCGGGCCATAGTGGATACGGGTCTCGAGGAGCCTTACGAGCTGCTCTTCCGCAGGTTGAAGGACCGTGAACGCCGCGAGAGGGCCATCCTTGACGCCAGCGACGAAATCCTGCTGCTCTGCGACGCCCATGGAAGGGTGCTCGCCGCCAACCAGGCGGCCTCGCGCCGCCTGGGAAGGGACGCGGAGGAGCTGCGGGGAATCGGGCTGGGAGATGCCCTGGCCGGGGAGGAGGGAAAGGCCGCGCTGACGCTGCTCGAGCAGGCGCTCGCCGCCGGCTCGCCGGCGGGGCGGGAGCTGCGGCGCGGGGAGAGGTGGTATGAGCAGGAGGCGCGACCGTTGCCCGTGGAGCGGGGCGAAGAAGCCCTGGCGGTCTTCAGGGAGAAAGAGGTCACGGAGCAGAAAGCGATCCTGGATGCGGAGAGGTCGGCCAAGGAGAGGTGGCAGCGCTCCTTCGACGCCATCGGGGACGCCATGCTGGTCATCGACAGCGAGTACCGCATCGTCCAGCACAACGCCGCCCTCTGCGAACTCCTGGGAGAGCACGCAGACTACACCGGGCATAGCTGCTTCGAGCTCATCCACGGCACCGACGCCCCGCCTGATTTCTGCGTGTGCGAGGAGTCGCTGCGGGCCGGTTGCGGGGCGCGCAAGGAGGTCTACGAGCCCAAGTTGGGGAAGCACCTCTGGATCTCCCTCTCCCCCGTCTTCGATGAGCGCGGCGAGCTCGAGTTCGGGGTGCACGTCGTCCAGGACATCTCGGAGCGCGTGCGCATCGAGGACGCTCTCAGGGAGAGCGAGGAGAAGTTCCGCAGCGTGATCGAGCAGTCGGCGGACGGCATCGTGCTGGTGGACGGCGAGGGAAGGATCGTGGAGTGGAACAGCGCCATGGAGGACATCATGGGCTTGGCCGGGGAGGAGACCATGGGGCGATTCCTCTGGGACGTTCAATACCGTCTCGCCTTGCCGGAGCGCAGGACGCCCGAGGCATACGAGGAGATGAAATCCGCCGCCCTGGAGTCGCTGCGCAGGGGGTACGAGACCTGGTTCGGGGAGACCAGCGAGCGCGAGTTGCAGACCCCCGCGGGCGATAAGCGCATCGTGCAGGCGGTGACCTTTCCCATCCGCTCCCGCGAGGGGCTGATGGTGGGCAGCGTGGTCAGGGACGTGACCAGGCGTGTGCGCACGGAGGAGGCGCTGGCTTGGGAGTCGGAGGTCAACCGCTCCATGGCCGAGCTCGCTGGGGCGTTGCTGGCCCAGGCCTCCATCGAGGACGTCTCGCAGGTGGTGCTGGAAAACGCCAAGCGGCTCACCGGCAGCGCCCACGGCTACGTGGGATATATAGACAGCGATACCGGTTACCTGGTCTCGCCCACCCTCACCAGGGAGGTGTGGGGAGAATGCTCCATGCAGGAAAAGGCCATCGTCTTCAAGGAGTTCAAGGGCTTATGGGGGTGGGTGTTGAAAAACCGGCAGGCCCTGCTCACCAACCATCCCGAGAGCGACCCGCGCTCCACGGGGGTGCCGGAGGGGCATATCCCCATCAGGCGCTTTCTCTCCGTGCCCGCCCTCCTGGGAGGGGCGCTGGTGGGACAGGTGGCGGTGGCCAATGCCGAGCGCGATTACGGTCCCAGGGACCTGGAGGTCCTGGGAAGGCTGGCCGACCTCTACGCCATGGCGGTGCTGCGCATGTGGTCGGAAGCCGAGCTGGACAAGTATAGGAAAAACCTGGAGGATATGGTCAGGGAGCGCACGCGGGAACTCGAGCGGGTCAACCGCAGGCTTGAGAAGGAGGTCGGCGAGCGCAGGCTCCGCCAGGAGGAGCTGCGGGTCACCATGCAGAGGCTGCGCGCCCTCACCGCCCGCCTGGAGTCCATCCGCGAGGAGGAGCGCCGCCACATATCCCGCGAGGTGCACGACACCCTGGGCCAGGCCTTGACGGGGCTGAAGATAAACCTGTCCCTTCTGGCCAAGAAGCTCGCCGAGCGCCCCGATTTGTTGGGGCAAGTGGAGGGCATGACGGAGGTGGTCGATTCCGCGATAAAGGCGGTGCGCGAGATAGCGGCATCCCTGCGACCGGGAATCCTGGACGACCTCGGCCTGGAGGCGGCCCTGGAGTGGCAGTTGAAGAGGTTCGGGGAGATGTCCGGGGTGGAATACCGTTTCCGTTCTGAGCTTGACGAAGACGCCAGGCGCCGCATCGACAAGGACCTCTCCACCGCCTTTTTCCGCATCGCCCAGGAAGCGCTTACCAACGTGGCGAGGCACGCGGAGGCGCGCAGGGTGGAGTTGCGCCTGAGCGGCGGCGACGGCTGGCTGGAGATGGAGGTGAGGGACGACGGCCGGGGGATAAGCGAGGCCGAAGCCCTCGATCCCGCTTCTCTGGGCATCCTCGGCATGCGTGAGCGCGCCCATTTCTTCGGGGGCGAGGTAAGGATAACGGGAGCTCCCGGAGAGGGGACGGTCATGTCGGTGAGGGTGCCGCTGGATAGGGCGGCTGGCGCGCAGGCGGCGGGGTCGGGAAGCGGGGGGGAGCCGTGACGGAATACCGCGCAGGGCGCCTCGGCCATGATCGAGAGGCGAAAAGGGGTAAATGCGGCGCGGAGACGGTCGGAGCGAAAGGGGGGGAGCGTGATCAGGGTCCTGGTGGTAGATGACCACCCGGTGGTCAGGAAGGGCTTGACCATGATCCTGGCCGAGGATCCGGAGATCCGGGAGGTAGGGGAAACGGACACCGCGGCGGAGCTCTTGAGCCTGCTCGACGACTCCGCCTGGGACGTGGTGGTGCTGGACATCTCCCTGCCCGACCGCAGCGGCCTGGAAGTCCTCAAGGACATCAGGGCCATGCGGCCTGACCTGCCGGTGCTCATCCTCTCCATGCATCCCGAGGACCAGTACGCGCCGCGGGTGCTCAAGGCGGGGGCGGCCGGTTTCGTCAGCAAGGAGAGCGCCGCCGAGGAACTGGTCAACGCGGTGAAGAAGGTGGCGGGAGGAGGGAAATACGTCAGCCCCTCCCTGGCGGAGAGGCTGGCGGAGCTCATCGAGGACGACTACTCGGGGGCGCCCCACGAACGCCTCTCGGACCGCGAGTTCCAGGTCATGCGCATGCTGGCGGAGGGCAAGCGGCTCAAGGACATCGCGCAGGAGCTGTGTCTGAGCGTGAAGACGGTAAGCACTTACCGCGCGCGCGTGCTGGAGAAGATGGGCATGGAGAGCAACGCCGAGCTGACCTATTACGCGCTTAAGAACGGCCTCATAACATAACCCTCTCTCCGCGGGCCGTGCGGCCCCCCGGATCCCAGGCGCGGATCGGTGGGGATCCCGTCGGCGCGCGAGAGCAGAAGAGAAAGACCTTACCCCATCCCCGACGATCTCAACCCTCTCCGCATGCCCCTTGCGCACGCCGTTTTCACCCTCTCTCCGCGGGCCGTGCGGCCCCCCGGATCCCGTGCGCGTATTTGTGGGAAAAACCCTACGACGTAAAGGGCGTTATTCCTATCTCCGGCCGCGAACGTCTCCGATACCTCCGCGAGGAGCGCTCCCTTAGCGTTGAGGTGGTAACTTGGGGACCCGCGAGAGAGGGCGGATGATGCGTTTGACGAAACGGGAGCCGGGCTCGCTTCTTTCCGATCCGGGAGAGGCATGCCCCCTGTGCGGCACGCGAATCGCGAGGGCAGCGATGTTCTGCCCGCGTTGCGGACGCTCCGGGCGCCTGCGCTTCGATCCCGCCGGCATCAGGGAGACCAGGAAAGAGGCGCATTTCCCCCGCCGGATTCTACGCTGAGGCGCCCCGTCGAGCGGGTCCCTCCGCTCCCCCGGGTCTGGTAGGGAGTCGGTTTCGCGAGGGAGCGGCTTACCTCGGCGGCGTGCGCGGTGCATGTAAAGGGGCGCTCATGGCGGGAAACGGCCCGGAAGAGGAAGAGGAAGAGGAAAGGGAGGCGAGGAGGATCGAGGTCCTGGTGGTTGACGATCATCACATGGTAAGGCAGGGACTGAGGCTTTTGATGGAGGGCGAGCCCGACATGGCGGTGGCGGGTGAAGCGGCCAGCGGCGAGGAGACGGTGCGGAGGTTACGTGAACGCCATTGGGACGTGGTGTTGCTCGACATCACCCTTCCCGATTGTTGCGGCCTGGATCTGCTCGAGACGATCGGGAAACTGAGGCCGGGCACCCGTGTGGTAATACTTTCCATGTACTCAGCCGCCGAGTACGCCGACGAGGCCCTGGCGCGTGGGGCGTCGGGGTACGTGGCGAAGGAGGACGCGGCCGCGGAGGTGGTGGAGGCCGTCCGGGCCGTGGCGGGGGGCGGGAGATACGTGAGCGGTTTGCCTCCGCGCGGAGGCGGGGGTCCGCATTGATCCGCTCCCGGCGGCGGGAGGCACGGTAAGCGCACCCACAACGGCATGTCGCCTCGGCGAGAGAGGTAGAGCGGCGACGAGGCGGCATGAGGGGGATAGGGAATAGAACGGAGTGGCGCGAAAGAAGTGGCGCGAAAGAAAGGACTAGACGGGGAGGTTCACCTGGAGATGAAATTGAAGGGATTGAGCGACATAGAGGCGGACCTTTTCAGGCGCATAAGCGAGGATGACGACCAGGAGGCGGTAAGCGAGCTCTTCCGCCGCTACCAGGACCTTCTGCACCGCTTCGCCCATAAGTACCAGTCGGACCGGCTCCCCTACGAGGACGCCTACCAGCTCGCGGCCCTGGGCTTGATGAAGGCCATGAGGCGCTTTGACCCCGCGCGCGGGGTGTCCTTCATCACCTTCGCCTATCCCACCATCGAGGGGGAGCTTAGGAAGCACTACCGGGACCACCTGGAGATCATCCGCCTGCCCAGGCCCCTGCGCGACCTACGGCACCGCATCAACGCCGAGTCGCGCAGGTACCTGGAGGAAGAGGGGCGGGAGCCCGACGTCGCGACGCTGGCGCGGCGCATGGAGGTGGGAGAAGAGGAGATCATCGAGGTCCTGGCGGCGAGCGCCAACACCTCCGTGTTTTCCCTCGACGGATCCCACGGCGATGGACAGGAGGACGCGCCCCTCGGCATGTTCATCGGCTCCCATGACCCCGCCTTCGAGGAGGTGGAAAGGGAGCTGGTCATAGACACGGCCATGGCCGCCCTGCCCCCGCGGCACCGCAGGGTGCTCCACCTGCGCTTGAGGAACAACTGGACCCAGACGCGCATCGCGAAGGAGCTGGGGATTTCCCAGATGCACGTCTCTCGCCTCATCCGCGAGGCGGTGGGGATGTTGCAGGAAAAATGCGCGCTGCAGGAGGAAACGGCCTGACGACGGCGCACCGCTTCATAAGGAAAACGCATCCTCTTGAGAGACGCCTCTTCTTGTCCGCGAAACCGGACCCGAGAGGAGGAAACGGCCTGACGACGGCGCACCGCTTATGAGGCCACGCGGGGTCCAGCCGCTAATACACGACTTCGTAGACCTCGCCCGTGGCCTTGTCCACCGCGTACGACCCGAAGGGGATCTCGGTGCCGTCGGGCGCCTCTTCGTAGAGATAGGCGATCCAGCTTCCGTTCTCGTCGGTTATGCGGTAGGCGGTGTACTGGGAGCTCGCGTACCACTCCAGGACGCCGGGTTGCTCGAAGACGAGGGCGATCACCTCGTCTTCGTTGTCCACCGGGAGATCCACCAGTCCCCCTCCCTGATCCAGCAAGCCCCCTTCCAGATCCGAGTCGAGGTCCAGTTCACCCATGTCCATGTCCTCGAGCTCGCTGAAGTCGAAACCCATCTCGATAAGGGTGTCCTCGGAGAGGTACCATTTACCCCCCACCTTCACCACCTCGTAGGAATCCATATCCGCGTCGGAGGCCTCCTCGCTGACCCTGTCGCCGTATTCGTCCGTGTAGGTCATGGTGCCTTCGATGATCTTGACGCTGGCCCGACCCTCTCCCTGCACCTCCGTCTTCATCTTGCGGATATCGAAATGCAGGTCATCGGGGGCCTGGGCCAGGAAATACTCATCCAGGAATTCGACCAAACCCTTGCCCAGCAGATCCTTGAACTCCTTCACGAAATCCGGCTCCATGACGCCCACGAGCATCTTGGCGTCCTTCTTCTCCAGGGACTCGAAGAAATCCAGCACCGGGCGCTCCATGGCCTTGGTGTCCGTCTTGCCACCGTCACCCTTGAAGACCACGAAGACCAGGACTAAGACCGCTGCGGCCACCACCGCCGCCCCCAGTATGCCCAGGATCCATGGGAGGGGGGATTTTTTCCCTGGCGTGTCGTATGCGGCCGGCTGCGCGGTGGGCCCGGCCGGGGTCGGCGGCACCGCGCCCGGTGAGGTATATGTCTGTGGCGCGGTAGGAGCGTAAACCTCCGATGGCGGTTGAGATGCGGTTGGCGGGGGCGCGGCGGCATCCTGGGCGGGAAATGGCGGTGGGGGCGCCGCAGGCGGCGTCGCAGGCGACTGCGCTCCTCCCCCTGTTCCCGTCGCCGCAGGCTCGCCCTCCGCGCTCAGCGCTTTGCCGCAGAAGGGGCAAAACCGGCTGTCCGGCCCGATATCCTTCCCGCATTCCGGACAATACATAAATCACCTCCATGATCCGCGCGGGTATGCCCGCTTTGATCGGCGCCTTCTTGTGGGACCCCATCACGCAATCGCGGCGCACTCTCACCATGCACGACCCGCCTCCGTAGGCCGGAAGAATGCGAGAAGGACCCGATCGGAACGCCAACGCCTCCGACCACATAGACAAGATTATATGCCACATCGCCCCTCAAGGGGCGTAAAATATCAATTGAGGCTACGGATGGAATATGGGAGCCGCGCTGGCGCGCGGCTCGCGGCAGCGAGAGGAGGGGGTGGCGGCGATGGCAGGAGCGGAAGAGCTCGCTTTTCTCGACGCGACGGCGCAGGCGGAACTGGTGAGGAAGGGCGAGGTCAAGCCCGTGGAGCTGGTGGAGGCGGCCATAAAGCGTGTCGAGGCCTTGAACCCTCGGCTCAACGCGGTGGTCACTCCCATGTTCGACCAGGCCATGGCGGAGGCTTCCGGGGACATACCGGACGGCCCCTTCAAGGGCGTGCCGTTCCTCCTCAAGGACCTCATCGCGGCCCGCAAGGGAGTGCGCATGACCTTCGGCTCCGCTTTCCTGCGCGACTACGTGCCCGACTACGACAGCGAACTGGTGGTGAGGCTGCGGAAAGCGGGCTTGATCATCATCGGTAAGACCAACTGCCCGGAGTTCGGCATCCTCCCCACCACCGAGCCCCATCTCTTCGGGCCCACCCGAAACCCCTGGCATGAGGGCAGGACGCCGGGGGGTTCGAGCGGCGGTTCGGCGGCGGCGGTGGCCGTGGGCATGGTGCCCATGGGCCACGCCAACGACGGGGGCGGCTCCATCCGCATCCCCGCCTCTTGCTGCGGCGTGTTCGGGCTCAAGCCCACCCGGGCGCGCAATCCTCTGGGCCCGGTCTATGGCGACATCGTGAGCGGGTTGATAGTGGAGCACGCCGTGACCCGCTCGGTGCGGGACAGCGCCGCGCTCCTGGACGCCACCTCCGGGCCCGATCTCGGGGACCCCTACTGGGCGCCACCGCCGCCCCGCCCTTTCATCGAGGAGGTGGGGGCGGACCCGGGAAGGCTGCGCATCGCCTTCACGGCTGACGCCCGTGGAGGGGGCGAGGTGCACCCGGATTGCGTGAAGGCGGTGGAGGAGGCGGCGGCGCTATGCGCGGAATTGGGGCATGAGGTGGAGGAGAGGGCGCTGGAGGTGGACGTGGAGGCGCTCACGCCCATGTTCATGAACCTCTGGGCTTCCGCGCAGGCCTGGACCGCGGACGGCCTGGCCATGATGGCGGGAAAGCCTCTCGCTCCCGAGGAGTTCGAGCCCCTGACCTGGGCCCTGGTAGAGATGGGCCGCGGCATCTCCGCTTCCGCCTACCTCACGGCGGTTACGGGCCTGCAGGGGATAACGCGCGGTCTTGCGAAGCAGGCGGAGGCCTACGATCTCTGGCTTACCCCCACCCTGGCCGAGCCCCCCGTCCCCCTGGGCACCTTCGAGTCTCCCCCCGACAACCCCTTGTACGGTATCGTGCGCGCGGCGGGGTTCGTGCCCTTCACCCCCATATGCAACGTCACCGGCCAGCCCGCCATGAGCGTTCCCCTCTACTGGAACGAGGACGGGCTGCCGGTAGGGGTGCAGTTCGTGGCCAAGTTTGGTGATGAGGCCACCCTCTTCCGCCTGGCGGCGCAGCTGGAGGAGGCGCGTCCCTGGGCCGGGCGTCGCCCGCCCATGGCGGCCTGAAACGCGCTCGGCGGGGCGTCGAGGCTTAACCGCGGTAAACCGGCAAGCGCGCTTTAAGCTAAATATACCGAGGTTTAGTGCCGATAATGAGACGACAAAGCATGCATTTTCCGGGCTTTTGAGTCCGTGAACGGGGTGGGACAACGTGGAATCCCTGGCGGGGCCGGGAGGGGCCGGTTTCCGAGGCTGGGCACGGTTGCCCGGGCGAAATAAACCATCTCGAGCGCGGCGTTTTGTTGCGAGAAAACCTTTAAACGTAAGGGTTGCGTGGAGGGATCGATTCCGCAAAGGGGCCTGGCGGGGCGGGAAGGTCGCCGAGGAGAGCGAAGTCGCGAAAGCCCGTCGCGATACTGCGGTGGGCGAGATACGGCAAGGAGGAGGATCGCGCATGTACTGCGATGACTGCGGGCTTCCCAGGGGAGTGGGCAAGGCCATGGAGCGGAAGCCCGATGCGACGGCGCAAAAGGGTGGAGAGTCGGCGGGCAAGCGGCTACGCGCATGAAGGCAGGGAGGAGGATCGCGCATGTACTGCGATGACTGCGGGCTTCCCAGGGGAGTGGGCAAGGCCAACGAGTGGAAGCGGAACGGGACCATTATGAGCAGGTACGAACCCGACCTTCGCGGCATGTTCATAGATAGCGGGGAGCTGGGGCACCTTGTAGCCTCGCTTTCGGCGCGCATGGGGTACGACGTCTCGCGCCTGGTGACGGAGGGAAAGCGTAAGGACTCCGCGCATTACGCGCGGGGGTTGATAGGAAAGATGAAGGAGTCCGGTTCCGCCGTCCCGGAGGCGGGGGATTTCATGCGCATGATGGCCGCCAACTACGCCGTTCCCGGTTTCGGCAAGGTGACCATACTGGATATCCGCGAGGATGGCGGCGTCGTCCTGGACATGGAGAGCGCGTACAACCTGCCCATGGCCCTCGGGCAGGCGGCGGGGGTTTACGAGGCGGTGATGGGCGTCAGGGGCGAAGTGGATTATGAGGGCGACGAGAAGCGGTGCCGGGTGCTTATCGTTCCGCGAGAGGGCGATGAGGAGCTGGAGCGGCGCATCGAATCCGAGGTCGAGGAGGCCCCGTCGCTCTCGCAGGAAGGAGACGCTGCATACCAGCCCTGTCCGCGTTGCTCCGCTCCCCGCGAGCTCTCTCGGGCCTTGGACTGGAGGGTGGAGGAATCCCTCATCACCGAGAGGCGCTCCGGACGGAGGTTCGTCTTCGACAACACGCGCGGCCTGGCGGCGGTGATGAAGGTGCTGGTGGAGGAGCTGGGCGAGGACGTGGAGCGCATGCTGGCGGAGATCGCGCGGGATCACGCCCGCGAGTACTATGCCGCCCTGAAGGACGGCGCATCGTTCCAGGAGGAGGCTTTCCGCATGGCCCTCTTCGGGTGGGGGCTTCCCGTCGGGATGGAAAAAGAAGGAGAGGGATTCGCCCTTCGCCTCCTCAACCCCTTCTACGGGCCGCTGATGGCCGGAAGGATCTGGGGCATGGTGGAGATGCTGACCGGCAAGGAACTGGAGCTGGGGGATTACGACTGGGCCGAGACGGCGGTGGCGAAGATGACCCTCACCGCGGCCTGACTCCCGCGCGAGGCTCCGCTCCATCCCGCATAGCCCGCATGGCGACAGGGGAGTGGAAAGAATTCATGCGGCGTGTCCGATCGCCTTTTCCCCTCTCCTTCGCGGTTGAACCTGCCGGTTTGGAAATGGAAGGTTTGGAAATGGAAGGAGATGGAATGCGGTTACACCCTCGCCGTCCCCGCCGCCTCACCCGGGCTCAAGAGATCTTGAAGTGCGCCACCATCTCCTGTAGCCTCTCGGCGATGCGGGCAAGGCGCTCCGCGGTGCCGGTCAGCTCGCTGGTGGCGGCGGTCTGTTCCTCGGACGAGGCCCCGATCTCCTCGTAGGCCCCCGCCGTCGCCTCCACCTGTTCCTTCATGGCGCGCAGCGAATCGGCCAGCCTCTCGCTTTCGGCCAGCTCCCGCGAGGAAGCCTCCGCGATGGCGTTGGCCATGCCGGCCATCTCGCCCACGATCTCGGATATGACCGCCAGGGACTGGTCGGTGCGCTCCACCGTTTCCATGCCCACGTACATGCCCATGGTCCCCTTCTCCATCAGTCCCCGGGCCCTCTCCACGTCGCCCTGTATCGCCCTCACCAGGTCGTGGATCCGCTGCGCCGATGCCGCGGCCTCCTGGGCCAGCTTCTTCACCTCGTCCGCGACCACCGCGAAACCCTTGCCGTGTTCCGGGACCCTCGCCGCCTCGATGGCGGCGTTGAGGGCCAGGAGGTTGGTCTGGTCGGCGATGCGGGTGATGATATCCACGATGGTGCCGATCTTGCGGGAGCTCTCCCCCAGGGAGAGCACCGCTTCCATGGACTCGTCCAGGACGCCCTTGAAATCGGCGATCTTCTCCACCGCGTCGCGCGCGTGCTCCCTCCCCTCCCGCACCGCCGTCTCGGCCTTACGGCCGATCTCGAAACTCCGGCTGGCCTCGGCATGGGCCATGGAGATGGTCTCGGCCACGCCGAGCATCACCTCCTCCACCTTCTTGATCTGGTTTACCTCATGCTCTATCTGCGCGGAGAGGTCCTGCACCAGGGCGTTGAGTTCCTCGATGGCCGCCATGATCTGCTCGGACACGGCCACGATGCTCACCGCCCCTTCGCTCACCTCCCCGGAGGTCTCGCGCAGCTCGCTGCTGATACGGCGCAGCGACCGCAGCATCTCCCCGTATGAACTGGCAAGCTCTCCCATGTCGTCCAGGGAATCCACCGGCACCTCCGCCGTCAGGTCGCCGGTGCCCACCACGCGGCAGGTGCGCACCAGGCGGCGGATGGGGTCGGCGAGGTTGCGGGTCATGAGCGCGGTGAGGAAAGCGGCCACGCCTGTGCCCAGGAGCAGCAGCAGCAGCATGGTGGGGGTGAGCCTGCCCAGGGCCCGGAAGGAGGTGTCGACGGCCGATACCCTGACCAGAAAGCCGCCGTCCCCGCCGGCGAGGGGAGCGGCGCTGACCAGGTATTCCCGCCTTCCGTGTTGCCGGATGCGGCTCACGGCCCCCGATTCGGCCTCGGCGGCCCCCGTCGCCAGCTCCTCCCACGCGCCGCCGTCCACCTCCCCGCGCGAGAACTCCGCCACAGCTTTCCCGCCGCCGTCGTAGACCACCAGCATCTCATGCTCGCCCATGGCAAGCCCCGCCGCTTCCTCCCCGCCGCGGTCACGCAGCGTCCCTTCCCCGCCCAGGTCCGCGAGCCGCTCCGCGAGCAGGAGGACGTTGTCTCTCCCCCGCCGCTCCAGTTCCTCCTTGAGCAAGTCGCTGGAGATGTAGGAGGAGGCGATCCAGGTGATGCCCAGGGCCAGCAGGAGGATGGTCATGGCGAATATGCCCAGGCGCCTCCCGATGCCCGAGGCGGTATGGAAGCCGAAGCCGCGGCAGTCGGAGAGGAAGGCCTGCAGCACGGGTCGCATCTCGCGGTGGGACACGAAAAGGGTGACGAAATAATCCGTGAGGGCGAGGAGGGCGCCGAGGGAGACGTAGGCAACGGAAGTATAGGGGGTGAAGTCGGCATAGCGCCCGAAGAGCAGCACGCTGAGGGTTATGCTGAGAAAGATGCCCGCGGCGACCATGAGGCCGTGCTGGTCGCTGGAGCCGTCGATAAGCCTCTGCAGACGCGTGGCCAGGGCGCGGTCACCGGGGTCGTCGGGGTCCCTGCTCCGCTCGTACCAAGCCTCCAGGCGCGCCATGAGGCGGCGTTGCCGCGATATGTAGGTTATGGCGAAGACGATGACCAGAGGCACCACCACCGCCACGAGGGCCAGCAGGAATACCAGGTACTGGCGGGCGGAAAAGCGGAAAACGGTCAAGGAGAAGAGGGCCAGCACCAGGACGGGGATGGTGATGGCCGACAAAGCGGACTTTTTCAGGAGTCTCCTGGAGGACTCTTCCAGCAGCCTCCGTATGCGCGACGCCTCGTTCCCCATCTCTCTCCCGCTCGCTTCGCTGAAAGTTCGCCGTGTTATTTAATCGACCCGCCGCACACGCGCCTTAAGGCGAGGGCGCCGCCGCCGTGAGCGGGCGGAGAAACGGCAGGCGGCGTGATATAATCTCCGCAGCGAGGTGGGGAAGATGGAGAATGTCTCAACCGGTATTCAGCGGAGCGAGCGTTTTCGCCTCCTCAAGCAGGAGCTGCTCTCCACTCCCGTGTACCTGTGCCCCGAAAGGGCGTTGCTGGTCACGGAGTTCCACAAGCATCACGATGACCCTTCCGACCACGTGATGGTGCGCAAGGCCAAGGCGTTGCGCTATCTTCTCCACCACAAGTCCGTGCGCATCTACCCGCACGAGTTGATGGTGGGCAATGTGGGCTCGCGGCGCATCTCCGCCCTCATGCAGCCGGAGCTGGCGGGGGTGTTCATGAGCGAGGACCTGTTGTGGATCGACCGCCGCAAGACCACGCCCCTGCGCATCTCGTGGAGGGACAGGATGCGCCTGTTGGCGGAGGTGATCCCCTACTGGCTTACGCGCAACATGAACTACCGCGCCTTCAAGGACCGGCGGCATCTCCTGCGCTATGTCGGGGAGCAGCTCAACCCGGTCTATTACCTCATCAACGAGGCGGGCGGCATAGGACACTTCCTCCCCGGATACGAGAAGATGATCCGCCTGGGGGTGCGGGGCTTCCTGGAGGAGATGAAAGGGAAGGAGGGCCCCCTTTACGAGGCGGCGCGCATCGCCTGCGAGGGCCTGGTGGACTTCGCGGTACGCCTGTCCTCCGAGGCGGAAAGAATGGCGGAGCTGGAGCGGGACGCGGGCCGCGCGGGGGAGCTGAAGGAGATCGCCCGCATCTGCCGCAAGGTGCCCGCGGGCCCGGCGGAGACCCTCCACGAGGCGCTGCAATCCCTTTGGCTCACCCACCTGGCGGTGAACCTGGAGAGCCTCAACTCGGCGGTGTCCTTCGGGCGCGTGGATCAGTTCCTCTATCCCTATTACCGGAAGGACCTGGAAGAGGGGCGCCTTACCAGGGAGGAGGCCAAGGACCTGCTCCTCTCCTTCACCGCCAAGGCGGTGGAGCACGTCTTTCTCCTCTCGCAGAGGATCAGCCGGTACCACGGGGGATACCTGGTGGTGCAGGCGGCCGTGGTGGGAGGCACGGACCGCGAGGGGAACGACGCCGTAAACGATCTCACCTATCTCTTTCTCGAGGTCATGGAGGAGGCGGGGCTGCGCGATCCCAACTACCAGGCCAGGGTGCATTCGGGGTCCCCCGAGGAATACCTGTTGCGGGTGGCGGAGGTGGCGCGCAGGAGCAACGGCGTGCCCGCCGTTTTCGGGGACGAGGCGGCGGTGGCCTCCTTGGTGCACCACGGCTATGGGCTGGAGGAGGCGCGCGATTACGCGGTGGTGGGGTGCGTGGAACTGGCCCTCCCCGGCAGCAGCTTCCTTTCCACCGACGCCGGTCTCTTCAACCTGCCGCTGTGCCTGGAGCTGGCCCTCAATCGGGGCAGGCGTTTCGGAGGCAGGCGCCGCGTGGGAGCGGAGACGCCTCCCGCCGAGGCTTTGCGCGGTATGGACGAAGTGATGGACGCCTTCCGCCGCCAGGTAGAGCACATGGTGGACAGGATGGTGGCGGACTTCCGGGTGGTGGAGGTCGGCAACCGCGAGTATCACCCCACTCCCTTCTCCTCCATGCTGGTGGAGGGTTGCCTGGAGTCCGGGAAGGATTTGACGGAGGGGGGAGCGAGGCATAACTCCAGCGGCGTGCAGGGGGTGGGGGTGGCGGACGTCGCCGATTCCCTCGCCGCCCTGGAGCAGGTGGTCTTCGAGGGAGGAAGATATTCCCTGGACGAGGTAGTGGAGGCTTTACGGGTGGACTTCGCGGGGCACGAGCGCCTGCGGGCGGAGCTCCTCAACGCCCCCAAGTTCGGCAACGACGACCCGCGGGCCGACCGCTATGCCGCCTTGGTCGTAGATCTGTTCCACCATGCCCTGGCGCGCCACCGCAACACGCGGGGCGGTCCCTACGTGCCGGGATTCTACTCCGTCACCTGTCACGTGGCCTTCGGGCGCGGCACGGGAGCCCTTCCCAGCGGTCGCAAGGCCGGGGAGCCTCTGGCCGCCAGTCTCAGTCCCGCCAACGGCCGTGACCGCCTGGGCCCCACGGCCCTGCTGAACTCCGTCACCGCGGTGGATCCCAGGCTCATGCCCAACGGGTGCGCGGTGAACCTCAGCCTCTACCCCGGCAACCTCGAAGGCGAGGCGGGGACGGCGAACCTCGCCGCCCTGCTGAGAGGGTACTTCGAGCGAGGCGGCATGCAGCTTCAGCTCAACGTCATCGATCCCGGGCTCCTGCTCGACGCCCGCCGCAATCCCGGCAAGTACCCGGGGCTGGTGGTGCGCGTGGCGGGGTACTGCGCTTATTTCGACGACCTGCCGGACGCCGCTAAGGACGAGATCATCTCCCGCACCCTCCACCGCCTTTGAGATGCGGCGCGGTTTTTTCACCGCGAAGGCCCGTCCCCTTTGCGCCACCCCAAAGGCGAAAGAAGGCTCTCTCGTCGTCTCGGCGGGCATGCCGGCATAAAGGCGCGAAGCCGGCGACCCGTGTTCGCATCACGCGGCTTTATCCGCTTCCCCCTTTTAAGGGCACGGGCTCAAGGGGTCTTGTTACGGGGGATGGCGGCGGGTGTAGAATTGGGGATGACGGGGCGAACACGGGAGGCTTTATCGGGCTCATGGATAAGCACGCCAGGGACGAAGAGGGCCGGGGCGAAGAGGGACTCCTGCGGGAGACGGCGCGCCTGCGCGCCCGCGTGGCCGAGCTGGAGGGGGCGGAAAAGGAGCTTGCGGCTACGCGGGAGGCCCTGAGGCGGGGCCTGGAGGCATATTACTTCGTGCTCGAGTACTCGCCGGAGGTCAGCATACTCCTGGACGAAAACGGGGTCATCAAGAGCGCCAGCCCGTCCCTGAAAAGGGTGGCGGGTTATTCTTTGGAAGAATTTGCCGGCAGGCGCGCCATCGAGTTCATACACGAGGAGGACCGGGAGAGGGCCCTGGAATATTTCCGCCGCTGCATGGGCTCCCGCGAGCCGGGGCCGAGGAGCGAGTTCCGTTACCGCCACGCCGACGGGAGCTGGCGCGCCATGGACGTCCTGGGGATGAACCTGCTGGAGAACCCGGTGGTGGGGGGCTTGCTCATGGTCGCCTGGGACATCAGCGAGCTCAAGGAGAAGGAGGAAGCCCTCCGCTCCAGCGAAAGGTATTACCGCTCCCTCATCCGCAACGCCGCGGACATGATCACCATCCTCGACGAGAACCTCAACTTCCGCTGGGGAAGCCGCGCCACCGCCCTCATCACCGGGCACGGCGTCGAGACCTACGGGCGCTGCATCCTGGATTACATACACCCCGACGACGTGGAGGATTCGCGCCGGGATTTCGAGATCATACTCGAAAACCCCGGTGTCCCTTACCATGGAGTGAGGCGCTTCCGGCACGCCGACGGCACTTACCATCACCACCACGCCATCCTCACCAACCTGCTCGGAGACCCCTCGGTGCGCGGGATCATCATCAATTCCCGCGACGTCACGGAGCGGGTGGAGATGGAGGAGCGCCTGCGCGCCAGCGTGCGCGAGCTGGACGCCTTCGCCACCACCGTCTCCCATGACCTGCGCACCCCCCTCTCCCTCATCGAGGGATATGCCCAGCTCCTAAGGGCCGGAGAGGTGAGCGAGGAGGAAAGGGAGATGTACCTCGACAACATCATCTCCGCCGCCAGGCGCATGGACGACCTCACGGCCTCCCTGCTCGAATACGCGCAGGCGGGAAAACCGGGGGGCGAGATAGCGGCGGTGGATCCCCGCCAGGTGCTGGACGAGGTTCTGAGCGAGCGCCTGAAGGCCCTGGAGAAGAGGGAGGCGGAGGTGGTAGTGGAGGAAGAGCTCCCCCGCGTGATGGTGGACCCCCTGAAGCTGCGCCGGGTCTTTTCCAATCTGCTGGAAAACGCGCTCAAGTACGCCACGCAAGGGCGGCGGCTGCGTGTCGAGATCGGTTCCTTACGGCAGGGAGAGGACGCCGTCATCTTCGTGCGCGACAACGGCGACGGCATCGACCCCGACCTGCACAACGAGATCTTTCAACCCTTCACGCGCTCCGCGAAGGCGGGATCGGCCGGGCTGGGGATCGGCCTCTCCACGGTGAAGAGGGCGGTGGAGGGCTGGGGAGGGAGGGTCTGGGCGGAGTCGGAGCCAGGCGGGGGAGCTGCCTTTTTCTTCACCGCTCCCCGGGCGGAAAAGCAAGCCACCTAGGCCGGTGTCGGGCGCGGGAGCTTTCGTGCCCAGGCTTACCGAAGACCTCCCGCCGCTCCCCAGGCGGCTTTTTTCGAGATCAAAGGGAGCGGGCATCCCCCTCCTTCACGGCGCGGCGGCCGGATCCGGACAGGGCGTTGAAGCCGCGGCGCTCTCCACGTTATAATACCCTCGCTTGAAGAGCCTGATATAGGAGCTCTCCGAGCCCGGCTCCCTAAGGCGACGGCTATGGGGGCCGGGCCGATAGGGTGCAGATGGAAACGCCTGCGCCTCCCGTGTTTGGAAAGGAGAGGCATATGCGAAGCGATGCGCGCCCGTCCTCTCCGGACGGGCTTTTTTCGGGACGCGAGAGGCCCCGCATCATCACCATCTCCGGGGCCAACAAGGATATCGGCAAGAGCTCCCTGGCCGCGTACCTGGTCCGCCGTTGCCGCGCCTGCGCGGGCATGAAGGTCTCCATCCACTCCCAACGCCCGCCGGGAGAGGCCATCCTGGAGGAGACGGACCCGGCCTCCTCACCTCCCACGGACACCTCGCGCCTGCTGGCGGCGGGGGCGCGCCCCGTGCTCTGGGTGCGCTCCACCCGGGAGGGGCTGGCGGCGGACCTGCGGGAGGCCTTCTCGCGCCTGCACGCACCGGTGGTGGTGGTGGAGGGAAACAGCGTCCTCTCACACCTGGAGCCCGACTACGCCGTGTTCATCATGGGGCCCACCTTCGCGGGCTTCAAGGAATCGGCCTACGGCGCCGTCGGGAAGGCGCACGCCGTGGTCATAAACGGGGAAGGCGCCGTGCCGGGCCGGGAGATGCTGGAGCTGGAGAGGAGGATAAAGGAGCTGAACCCGCGCGCCAAGCTGGTCGCGGTCTGCGAGCTGGGAAGGGAGAGGGCCTGGGAGATGGTCCTCTCGCGCGCGGCGGCAAGACTGGGAGGTGAACACATGTCCGCTGATGTGGAGGAGAAGGTCCTGGAGGCGGTGAAGGCCAAGGCGGAGGAAGGACGCATCCCCTGCGCCGTAGCCCTCAAGCTGGCCGAGGAGCTGGGGGTCCCCACCCTGGAGGTGGGCAAGGCGGCCAACGCCCTGGGCGTGAAGATCGTGGCCTGTTCCCTGGGCTGCTTCTAGGAGTAAACCGCGAAGACGTGCGGCACGGCATAGCGCAGGCGAAGGGCACGAAAGAGGAGTATGAAAGGGGCGCTTGAAGAGAGCTGACGGGGCGCTGCGCTCGGCGGTTCCGGGGCCGCGGCTTGGATTCCGAGGTTACGAACGCGGTGCGCTTGCGCGGCGGCGAGCTCCGTCCCCGAGGCCGCAGGGCCAGGGAAACGAACCGGCGGGGCGGGGGAACCCCCGTATCTTCCGTGCAGGTAGATTTGCAAAAAGGCGACGGTGTTCGATTGCAGCTCTCGGAAGCTTACTTAGCGGCGCGCGCGGGACCGGCCCGGCCTTGCGCGCGCGGCGGCAGGCGCCTTCCGCCGGTGATCGGCAAGGACATGGAACGAGGAAGGGAAACACGATGGAGGTGAAAAGACCCCCGGCGATATGGGTGGGCTTCCTGGCGGCGCTGTCCGTGGCGTCCCTGGCGTGCGGCTGCGGCGGGAAAAAGGCGGACAGGAGCGTGCTCATCCTGGCCACCACCACCAGCACCCAGGACTCGGGCCTCCTTGACGAGTTGATCCCCATGTTCGAGAAGGACAACCCCTACTCCGTGAAGGTCATCGCCGCGGGCAGCGGCGAGGCTATGCGCATGGGGCGCATGGGGGAGTGCGACGTCATGCTGGTGCACAGCCCCGCCGACGAGGAGGAGATGGTGGCCGAGGGTTACGCCGTAGAGCGAAACGCAGTGATGCATAACGACTTCGTGATCGTCGGGCCCGCCGCGGACCCGGCCAAGGTGAGGGAAGCCGCCTCGGCCAGGGACGCGTTCGCCGCCATCGCCGCTTCGCAGTCGAGTTTCGTGTCGCGGGCGGACGGGTCCGGGACGCATGTCAAGGAGAAGAGCATCTGGAAAGCCGCCGGCCTTGACCCCTCTGGCGCCTGGTACATGGAGAGCGGCAAGGGAATGGGAGACACCTTGCGCATCGCTTCCGAGAAGGCGGCCTACACCTTGAGCGACCGCGGCACGTACCTCGGCATGAAAGACGAGCTGGATTTGGAGATACTCTGCGAGGGCGACCCGAGCCTACTCAATGATTACCACGTCATGAACGTCAACCCGGAGAAATGGCCGCAAGTGGAGATCGAGGGCGCCCGGGCCTTCAACGCCTTTTGCGTCTCCAGGGAAGCGCAGGAATTCCTCAAGGGTTACGGAGTGGATGAATACGGAGAGCCTTTGTTCTATCCCGACGCCCTCTAGGTTCAAGGGGCCGGTTTCTCCCTTGAAAGGGCGGTGGGATCGATGGCGGGGCGGCGTCCTCCAGGGAGAGGGAGCGTAAGGACGGGGGGCGGTCTCACGGAAAGGGCGCCGTTTGAGCGCCGGGAACGGGTTTTCGGCCGTCATCGCCGCGTAAGGAGGTGTGGAAAGGCTTGGGAGATATCTGGAACGGCTTGGTGCAGGCGCTGAAGCTCATCGTCCGCCTGGACCCCTACGTGATGAAGATCACCCTGTTCACGCTCTACGTCTGCGCCATCGCCACCGCGGCGGGCATGCTCATGGGCATACCGCTCGGGGCGGCCCTCGCCGTTTACCGTTTCCGGGGGAGGAAGTTACTGGTGACCCTGGTCAACGCGGGCATGGGCCTCCCCCCGGTGGTGGTGGGGCTCTTCGTGTACATGTTCCTTAAACGCAGGGGCCCTCTGGGCTTTCTGGGCTGGCTATACACTCCCAGGGCCATCATCCTGGCCGAGATCGTCCTGGCCATGCCCCTCATCGCCGGCATCACCATGGCCGCGTTGCAGAACGTGGACCCCAAGCTGCGCATGCAGGCCAGGTCATTGGGGGCGAGCGAGGCGGGATCGGTACTGACCCTGCTGCGGGAGAGCCGCCTCTCCCTGCTCGCCGCGGTCATCGCCGGTTTCGGCGGGATCATCTCCGAGGTGGGCGCGGCGATGATGGTGGGGGGCAACCTCCTGGTCAACGGGGAGCCTTACACCAGGACCCTGACCACCGCCACCGTCCTCGAGGTGAGCAAGGGCAACAGCGAGCAGGCCATCGCCCTGGGCATCATCCTCCTGGGCATGACCTTGCTGCTGGTGTGGGTGATGACTCTGATCCAGCAGGGGACGTTGCTGAGCCACCCGGCCAGGGTCGCCCGCCACCTCTTCTCCCGGCGCCGCGGGGGGGCCGCGGCTTGAGCGCCTTCCTCTCCGTCGCGGGCCTGCGCCATTTCTACCAGGGGCGCAAAGTGCTCGACGTCGAGAGCCTGGAGGTGATGGAGGGCGAGATCCTGGCGGTGGTGGGCCCCAACGGTTCGGGCAAAAGCACCCTGCTGCGCATCATCAATCTGCTGGAAAGACCTTCCAGCGGGGATATCTCCTTCTGGGACGGCTCGCGCCTCTCGAGCATGGGCCGCGGGGAGAGGAGGGGGCTGTCCCGGCAGATGGCCATGATCTTCCAGGAGCCCCTGCTCTTCAAGCGCAGCGTGCGGGCGAACGTGGAATACGGGCTCAAGGCGCGTGGGGTCAAAAAAGAAGAGCGCAGAAGGATGGCGGACGAGATGCTCGTCAGGATGGACCTGTCGCGGTTCGCGGACCGCGCCGCCGCCACCCTCTCCGGCGGCGAGGCACAGAAGACGGCCCTGGCCCGCGCCATGGTGCTCAGGCCGCGCCTGCTGCTCCTGGACGAGCCCCTGGTCTCCCTCGACGCCCCCTCCCGCAAGGACATGTTGGCGTATATCTCGGGCCTGGTGAGGGAGATGGGGGTGACCGCCCTCTACGTCTCCCACGACTACCACGAGGTGCTGGAGATCGCCGACCGCCTGGCGGTGCTCATCGACGGCCGCCTGCTGCAGACGGGCACCCCGGGCGAGGTCTTCGCCAAACCGGCCGCGGACGTGGTGGCGGAGTTCCTCGGCGCGGAGAACCTGCTGGAGGGGAAGGTGGCGGAAAGCCGGGAAGGCGTCGCGCGCCTGGAGGTCGCGGGCGTGGAGATGGAGGCCTTGTGCGAGCTGCCGCCGGGATCGAGGGTCAAGGTGCTCATCCATCCCGAGGAGGTCGCCTTGCTGCCCGGCGAGATGGAGGCGGGCTCGGTGCGCAACCGCTTGCGCGCCCAGGTCACGGAGGTGAGGGCGCAGGGGGCTTTGGTGAAGGTGGGGTTGGATTGCGGCTTTCCCCTGGTGGCATATATCACCCGCGACTCCAGGGAGGAGATGGGTATCGATGCGGGGGCGGTGATCACGGCGGCGGTCAAGGCCACCGCCATCCACGTCATGCCCTTTTCCACGTAGCCGTGGGGCGCGCATGGACGGGACGCTCCCGACCCTTGAGCGGTGAAGGTGGGGCGCCCGCTCACCTTCCCTTTCCCGCCTGGTGTAGAATGTTCCCCGTGATGGCGAGGATTTTTTCTAGGCGTATGATGTGGGCCCTTACGGGCGCCCCGGCCTTCGCCCTTATGCTCTGCGCGGCCCCGGGTTGCGGAGGGGAGGAACGTCCCCCCTTGCTGCTTGCCGCCACCGCAGATCTGGAGGGCAGCGGGGTGCTTGAGGCATGGGCGCGGGATTTCCAGCGGGAGAGCGGACGCCGGGTGGAGGTGGCCACGAACAGCGACGACCGGGTGTGCGACATGGCGCGGCATGGCGAGTGCGACCTCATCCTCACCCATGTCCCAAGCGACGAGGAGAGCCTGGAGAGGGCGGGATATGTGACCGACCGCCAGGAGATCATGCGGGGCGAATACCTGCTGGCGGGTCCGGCCGGCGATCCCGCGGGAGCGCGGGAGGCGGAGGACATAGCGAGCGCGCTGAAGCGTATCGCGGAGGCGAAGGAGCCCTTCGTGCTGCGGGTGGACGGCTCGGGGGCGGCCATCAAGGCGGCCGGGCTCTGGAGCCTGGCGGGCGTGGAGGAACGCGGCGACTGGCTTATAGAGTGCCTCGAGGGCGCGGAGGATGCCTTGAGGCTGGCGGCCTCGAGGGGAGCTTATACCCTCACGGGGCGCGACACCTACGAGAGACTGGCCGGGGAGCTTGGCCTGGAGATGGTGTTGGAGGGAGGAGAGGCGCTGGAGGACGCCTTCCACGCCATGGTGGTGAGCTCCCTCGTTTATCCGGATACCGACGTGGGCGGCGCGCTGGAGTTCATCTCCTACCTGCTTTCTGAGGCGGGGCAGGGACGGCTGGAGGCGGGCCCCTGGAGGCCCCCGGCGCGGTGAAAAGAAGGCGGAAGGGACTGGAGGTCGACCGGGATGCTGAGCGTGGAAGAGGCGAGGGAGAAGGTGCTGAGCGCGGTAAGCGTGCTGGAGGCGGCGGAGACGCCGCTACTGGAGGCGCTGGGGATGACCCTGGCGGAGGACGCGGTGGCGCGCGAAGACATTCCCCCCTTCGACAACTCGGCCATGGACGGCTACGCGGTGAGGTCGGAGGACGTGGCCGGAGCCCGCGAGGGAAGCCCCGCGGAGCTGGAAGTGCTCGGAGACCTGGCGGCGGGGCACGCCCCAGAGGTGGCGCTGCGAGCCGGGCAGGCCCTGCGCATCATGACCGGCGCGCCCGTGCCCGAGGGCTGTGACGCCGTGGTGCCGGTGGAGCTTACCCGCGGCGAGGGGGGACGGGTGCTTATCCTGGAAGCGGTGGAGAAAGGCGCCAACCTGCGCCGCGCCGGGGAGGACGTGAAGAGCGGCGAGACGGTGATGGCGGCGGGGACGGCCATAGGCCCCGCCGAGCTGGGAATGCTTGCCAGCCTCGGCTACGCGCGGCCCCGCTGTTTCCGCCGCGCCGTGGTGGGGATCATCTCCACCGGGGACGAGCTGGTGGGGGTAGAGGAAGAGCTGGCGCCGGGCAAGATCCGCGACTCCAACAGCTACACCGTTTTCGGCATGGTGCACGAGGCGGGGGCGCAGCCCTTGCGCCTGGGGGTGGTGCGCGACGACGCCGACCTGCTGGAGAGGACCATCCTCGACAACCTGGAGAAGGTGGACCTCTTCGTGACCAGCGGCGGCGTGTCGGTGGGAGATTACGATATGGTGAAGGACGTGCTGGGCAAGGTGGGGGAGATGAACTTCTGGAAGGTGGCCATGCGTCCCGGCAAGCCCCAGGCCTTCGGGCACGTCCGCGGCAAGCCGCTCTTCGGTCTGCCGGGGAACCCCGTCTCGGTGATGGTCTCCTTCGAGCAGTTCGTCCGTCCCGCCATCCTCAAGATGATGGGCCGCCGCGACATCTTCCGGCCCCAGGCCACCGCGATCCTCGACGCCCCTCTGGGGAGGAAGGCGGGCAGGACGGAGTTCATCCGCGTGGTGGCGGAGTGGCGGGACGGTCGCTATCACGTTCGCCCCACCGGGCCCCAGGGCAGCGGCATCCTCAAGTCCATGGTCCTCGGCAACGCCCTGGCCGTGCTTCCCGAAGAGGTGGGGCGCCTGGAGGCGGGAGCGGAGGTCGTCATCCAGTTCCTGCGCTGAAACCGTAGGCTTTGAGCCGCCGAGCGGTTTTCGCGGCTTCCTGGATGGGCTGGAAGCGGGGAAGGGAGCGATTGCGTGAAGACGACGCTGCACCGAGAACGCATGGGAACATGCTTTAAGTCGCCAGGGGGAGCGCTTATGCCGATGATGCGCGGGGAGTCCCGGCTTGCCCCCAGTCCGTGCCTCCTCGCCCTGGCGGACGCATCGGCCCTCCATGGGCGGAGATGGAGGCCGCATCGCCATGCGGCCGCAACCATGTAGCTTGCGCCGATCTCGCTACGCATGCTGTGAGCCCATGGCGGGTGGCGCGAAACCGGGGACCATCGGCAAAGCCCTCATATTCCCGCCCCGCGGCTGAGGTTGAAAACCGTAAAAATAGATAGTAATATAATATCCTTAAGTCAGTATCGCTAGCCGTATAGGGGGAATGCGTCATGCCCGATTACGACGTGGTGGTGATAGGCGGGGGTATCGGCGGGCTTTCGGCGGCGGCGCTGTGCCAGAAGGCGGGGATGAAGACCCTGGTGCTGGAACAGTCAAACCGCATCGGAGGATGCTGTTCCACCTACGAGGCGGAGGGGTTCCACTTCGACGTGGGGGCCAGCGTGGTGGAGGTGACGCGCGCCTTCGACGAGCTCTTCAAACGCCTGGAGATGCCGAGGGAGAGATACATCCCCCTCATCCCCGTGGACCCCATATACGATTATTGCGACAACACCAGAGGGGTGCGCTTTGCCTACCCCACCTCGGTGGAGGACACGGCGCGGGTGATCGCGGAGTTCTCGCCCGAGGACGCCAAGGCGTTCCTGAAGTTCGCCGAGGACTACACCCCGAAGATAAAGGGGCTGGTGGACAACTTCTTCTACGCGCCGTCCCTGGGTTTCATGGACACCGTCAGGCTGATCGCCAAGTACCCCCAGATGGTCTCGGTGCTTCCCATGTTCGTCACCACGCACCAGAAGATCGTTGCCAGATATTTCAAGAACGCCGACGTGCTGGCTTCCATGGCCTTCCAGTCCTTCTACGCCGGCCTGCCGCCGGACATGTGCGCCGGCCTCTACGCCATCGTGGGGCTCCTGGAGCACGAGGGCATCTACTACCCCGAGGGGGGGATGATACGCATCCCCGCCGGCATCCGGCAGGCCTTCGAAGACCTTGGCGGCGAGACGCGTTTCGACGCTCGCGTGGTGCGGGTGATGGTGGAGGGGCGCAGGGCCGTCGGCGTGGAGCTCTGGGACGGCACGCAGATAACCGCCCGCAACGTGGTGGGGGCGATCAACGCCAAGAAGCTCTATGAGGACATGATCGGCAGGGAGCATATCCCCTGGCATGTGTGGAGAGGCGTGAGATCCCTGGTGCTCTCCATGCCCTGTCCCATGATCTACCTGGGCATAGATTACGAGCCGCCCCTCAACGCCCATCACACCCTCACCTTAACCGACCCCAGGATCATGAACGACTACTGGAGCGACTATTACCTCAAGGGGAAACTGTACGTAAAGGACGGGCGCGTGGAGGTGATGGGGCTTATCTCCTGGGCCTCCAAGATCGACCCCTCGCTGGCCCCGCCCGGCAAGCACGTGCTCACCCACATGGGACTCGCCCCCTACAACCTGGCGGGCAACGACTGGGACCGCTACAAGGAGAGGTACATAGACGAGGCCATAGCCACCATCGAACGCTATATCATACCAGATCTTTCCAAGCACGTGGTGTACCGGGATATGGCCACGCCCAAGGACCTCGAGCGCATGCTCCTGCACCCGGGCGGCGCCGTTTACGGCATCCAGACCGACCTCAGCCATATGGCGGTGTTCCGCCCCGCCAACCGCTCCAAGTGCATTAAGAACCTTTACCTCGCAGGGGCTTCCACCCATCCCGGAGGAGGGGTGCCGGCGGTGGTCGCGGGGGGGATCATCACCGGTGGGCTGGTGGTGAAGGACAACGCCTAGGGGCAAGGGAGGAGAACGACGCGGCCTGCCCCGGTGGTCAATGGCGGATCCGAGCGGAGGTCTTGCCGGGCGGGAACGCATGTGAGGTTGGTCGAGGCCCGGGGGGCGTCTGAGGGATGGCCTGGATGCGGCCGGCGGCCGGGTTGGCGGCGGATGCGGGCAAGGGCTCGCCGCCACCATGGTCCGGAATAAGGGGTGGTGCGAGCGGGAGAGGTGGCGGGCGCTTGCGGGTCGCATCCAAGCGGTAAGACAAGAACGGCTTTGCAGAAGGGCCTGGAGTGACGGGAGGCGAGGATGAAAAGAAGAACCAAAGCGATGATCACGCTGGGCGCCGCGGGAGGTTTGGTTGCCTGGCTGGCCGTTTCCACCGAGCCCTCGGACTGGCGCTACGCCAAGCTCCTGCTCACCCAGCTTCCCAAGATGCCCTTCCGTTATTTCGTATAGGCGAAGCGGGAAGGGGCGCCGTGGCCGAGGGGCAGGCGCCCATGCGGGGGTCGGAGAGGTAAACGGGAAGCCTCGGCGCGGGTGAAGGGCGGCGCTTTCGCAGAGGTCGAGGCGGGACGGGTCATGGCCGCCCGATGGGACCATGACCGTGTTGCGACAGGGGGTAAGGCTTGGCTCACACCATGGAAGCTTTCTTCAACCCCTCCAGTGTGGCGGTGGCGGGGGCTTCCGGCTCCTCCATGAAGCTGGGAAACATCACCCTGTCCAACCTCCTGCGCTTCGGCTACCGAGGCCGTATATACGCCATCCACCCCCGGGCGGGGGAGATCATGGGCGTCCCCGCCTTTCCCTCCCTGCGCGACATCGGCGAGCCGGTGGAGGTGGCGGTGGGGGTGCTGCCGAGGGAGCTCATGCTCGACTTCGTCGCCGACTGCGCCGACGCGGGAGTGAGGAAGGTCATCGTGTGCGCGGCGGGATATTCCGACGCGGGAGCCGAGGGGGCGGCCATGCAAAAGCAGCTCGCGGACGCGGCGCGGGAGCGCGGCGTGCGTATGATGGGGCCGA
This sequence comes from Candidatus Solincola daggyaiensis, assembly GCA_015711825.1. Taxonomy (GTDB): domain Bacteria; phylum Actinomycetota; class Geothermincolia; order Geothermincolales; family RBG-13-55-18; genus Solincola_B; species Solincola_B daggyaiensis. The sequence continues at coordinate 11,904 of JACVJD010000004.1, read as the reverse complement.
ACAGCGTGGGCACCATCTCCACCTCCTCCGGATTCGTCACCTCCCTCATGACCCTGGATCCCTTGCAAGAGGGCGACATCTCCATCATCGCCCAGACGGGGCTCTTCGCCGGGGGGTTCGCGCGCTGGATAGCGTCCACCCAGCGCTTCGGCGTCTCCAAGGTCGCCTGCCTGGGCAACAAGGCGGACGTGGACGAGGTGGACATGCTGGAATACCTGGGGGAAGACGAAGCCACCAAGGTCATATGCATCTATACCGAGGGGCTGCACAGAGGGAGGGATTTCCTGGAGCTGGCGCGGCGCGTCACCGAGGGCAAGCCGGTGCTGATGCTCAAAGGGGGTCGCAGCGAGCTGGGCGGGAGGATGGCCGCCAGCCACACCGGCTCCATGGCCGGCGAGGAGGCGGTGCTGCGGGGGGCGCTGGCCCAGGCCGGGGTCGTCGCGGTGGACGGTATCGACGGCCTCTTCGACGCGGCCAAGGCCCTTTCGTATTGCCCGGTGCCGGCGGGGCCCAACCTGGGCGTGGTCTCCATCACCGGGGCGGGCACGGTGCTGGTGGCCGACGCCTGCCAGCGCCGCGGGCTGTGCCTGCCCGCGCCTTCGCCGCAGGCCGCGCGCAGGGCTGGGGAGGGATTGCCGGGCTGGGCGCGGCTGCTGAACCCCATGGACATCTGGGCCGCGACCCTGCAGGGGTCGGTGGAGGACGCCTACCGCGTCATCCTGCGCGCCTTCGCGGAGGAAAGAAACATGCACATGCTCATGGCGGTGTTCACCCTGGTGCCGGAATCGGAGTTCGACGCCGCGGCCCTGCTCTGCGAGGTCAAGGAGCAACACCCGGAGAAGCCGCTGCTGGCCTGTTTCCTAGGGGCCTCGGAGGTGGACCGCAGGCGCTGGTGCAGCGCCCTGGAGGGCATGGGGGTGCCGGTTTACGACTCGGTGGAGAGGTGCGTGGACGCCGCCTGGGCCCTGGCCGGCTACGGCTTGCGGCGGGCGAGGGCGGGAAGGCGAGGCGCCGAGGCGCCGTGCCGGGGAAATGGGCATGGGGATTAGGACACCCCGGGGCGCGGAGACCCGGGTTCGAGAAGGAGCGTGAAGCGGCAGGGCGACAGGGGAGCGCCCTGGAGATAGGGGAGGTGGAAGGATGAGCGTCAGGACCGGCGAGAAGCTCAAGGATGCAGTGGGAAAGGGAGTGATCCGGGAGGGAGCGGAGGCCCTCAAGCCGTATTTCAGGCAACCCCCACCGCGGCTGGACCTGGCTTTGGCGCTGCCGCGCGACAATCTGGAGCTGGCGGACATCGCCTCCTGCGCCTACGAAAACGACATCCCCATCTTCACCCACCGCCGCGGTTTCGTGGACCCCGGGGTGGCGGAGTCCGGGGGGGTGCTGGTGGACCTCAGGGGCATCGACCGCATCGTGCGCATAGACGAGGCCAACCTGCTGGCCTTCGTGGAATACGGCGTCACCTTCGAGGAGCTGAAGCGCGAGCTGGACGCCCGCGGCCTCAGGATACTCATGCCCGCCGCGGCGACCTCCTCCTCCATCGTGCGCTCCTACATCGACCGCGACGTCATCCTGGCCAACGGGGCCACCCGCCCCTACCAGTTCACCACCTTCCACGCCATCCTGGCCGACGGGCGCCTGTGGATGAGCGGCACCGACCAGTATACCCCCGACGGGCACTCGGAGTTCCGCGAGGACCTCGGGCCCATGTATTCCAATTTATTCCATGCCAGCGAAGACATCTTCGGCATGCCCTACGCCATGAAGGCGTGGATCTATAAGCGCTGGGAGGAAAGGCGGGTCACCGCTTACGCCTTCGAGGACGCGGAGCAGGCGATAAAGGCGGCGCGGCTGGCCTCCCGCCACGACCAGGTCTTCGAGTGCGTGGCGGCCGACCGGCGCTACCTCTCCGTGCTCCTCAGCGGCAGCGCGGAGGAGGCGGACTCCCTGGCGGGCGAGCTGCCGGCATGGAGCGTGGTCTTCGGTTTCGACAACCATCCCTCCCTGGTGGAGATCTGGGACCGGCAGACGCGGGAGATGGCCCTTTCCTGCGGCGGAAAGGTGGGGGACGGGGAGCTGGCGCGCCGCATGGAGGAGAAGTTCGAGTGGCCGTGGTACCTCTCGCAGCGCGCCTATTACCGCGGCGACCTCACCACGGTGGACTATTTCACCTTCGCCGGCAAGGCGGCGGCGCTCTTCGCGGCGGTGGAGGAGGCGGCGGGCGGGTATCCCCTGGGGCGGGTGGCCATACCCTCCTATTACGGCGCCGCCTTCTACTGCGAGACGGATATCCACCACCAGGAGGGGGACGGCGGGGCGCGCGAGGCCTGGCTGCGGGCCTACCGCTCCGTCCTCGACCGGGGAGCGCACGTCAACCGGCCCCGCGGCGAGGTGGCGGAGCTGGTCTATTCCCGCATGGACCCCGAGAACATCCGTCTCATCAGGAACCTCAAGCGGGTGATGGACCCCAAGGGTTTGCTCAACCCCGGTCAGCTCATGGAGGGGGTGTAGGCCATGGAGAGGGGACTGACCAGGAAAAGGGAGAAGCTCACCGATTACCGCGACGACTACTGGGTGTGCGGAAAGTGCAAGATGTGCCAGTCCATGAACGTGCAGGTGTTCGAGAGCGCGCGCTTCTCCTACAACTGTCCTTGCGGCACCCGTTACCGCTTCGAGTCCTACTACGCCGCCGGCATGATGGAGATCGCCCGCGCCCTCACCAACCTGGAGTTCGAGCCTACCCCCAAGACGGCGGAGATAATCTATTCCTGCAACCTCTGCGGACTCTGCCAGGAGATGTGCTTTCCCCTCAAGGGACTGCACACCACGCGCATCATCCAGCTCATGCGGGAGAAGGCGGTGGAGGAGGGATGGGGCCCCCTGGAGGGACACCGCGCCATGCTCGATTCCACCGCCGCCGAGGACAACCCCTTCGGCCTGGAAAAGGGCTTCAAGGGAGAGGCGGTGAAGGACCTGGAGGTGAAGGACCTGGGCAGGGAAAAGGCCGAGAACCTGCTCTTCGTGGGATGCGCCTACGCCGCCGGCGAACCCATGCGCAAGAGGCTCGCCGCCATGGTGCGGGTGCTCAAGGCGGCGGGCCTGGAGGTGGGGGTGCTGGGCGACGCGGAGCCCTGCTGCCGCAGCTTCAACCTCGCTCTGGGGGATCGCGACGGCTTCGAGGAGCATGCCCTCGAGAACATCGAGCTCTTCCGCTCCACCGGGGCCAAGCGCGTCATCGCCGCCTGCCCCCACTGCCTGCAGGTCCTGCGGGACGAGTACGGGCGGGTCATGGACCTGGAGGTGGTACATCCTACGGAGCTCCTCTCCAGGGCGCTCAGGAAGAAGGCCCTGCGCTTCGAGGGGGAAAGCTCCCTCAAGGCCGCCTACCACGATCCCTGCATGCTGGGACGCTGGTGCGAGATATACGAGCAGCCGCGCAGGCTGCTGGCGGCGGTGCCGGGGCTGGAGCTGCTGGAGTTCCAGCGCAAGCGCGAGAACTCCTGGTGCTGCGGCGCCGGAGGAGGGGTGCGAGCCGCCAAGCCCGACCTGGCGGCCTGGACGGCGGCGGAACGCTTGGAGGAGGCGCGGGAGGTGGGCGCCGAGGCCGTCGTCACCGCCTGCCCCCACTGCGAGGACCATTTCGCCGCCGCGGGGGATCTGCCTGTCTATGACATCTTCGAGGCGCTGGCTAACGGCCTGGGGGAGGTGGTTTGAATGAAACTCCTGGATGCAAGGCCGACGCTCCCCGGCGCCCGTCTTCTTTGCCCCGGCGTTAAGGGATCGGTGACTGGGAGCAGCTCTCAAAGACGAACCCCCGCTTGCGGCGTGGGCGATCAGCATCGCGAAGGGCAGATCCCCGATACCGTAAGGAGGTGGTGGAGGTGAAGGGAAAGGACCTTCAGAAGGACCTGCGGGAGCGCAAGATCATCAAGGTGCCGGTGAAGCACGAGATCGACGGCACCCACAACCTGCCCGAGAACCTGGAGAAGGCCTACCGCGAGCTCCAGGAGGCGCTGGGCGAGGAGTGGGTCTCCGACGACATCAACATCACCGTGGCCTACGCGCGAGACCAGTCCGTGGTGCCCATGAACCACCCCCATATCGTGGCCCTGCCCGGCTCCACGGAGGACGTGGTGGCGATAATGAAGATCGCCAACAAATATCTCATAGACGTCACCCCCTACGGGACGGGCCTTAACACCCTGGGCATGACCATACCGCCCTACGGCGGACTCCTCTGCGACATGCGCCGCATGGACGAGATCCTCGAGATCGACGAGGAGAACATGTTCTGCACCATCGGCCCCGGGGTGACCTTCGCCCAGCTGCAGACGGAGACCCTCAAGCGCGGGCTGCGCCTCATCAACCCCTCCACCTCCGCCAACGCCTCGGTGGTCTCCAACATCATGATGGGCAACATCTCCACCCTGGCCAACAAGTACGGGGTGGGGCTGGACCACATCATCGGCTACAAGATCGTGCTCCCCGAGGGTCAGGTGATGGTGGGAGGGCCGAGGGCGTACGGGGCCGACCCCGCGCACATGCCCGGTCCCGGCCCGGACGTGCGCGCCTTTATCCGCGGCTCCATGGGCACCATGGGCATCATCACCGAGATGACCCTGCGCCTTTACCCTAACCCCGATCACGTCAAGCTCACCGTGCCCATCAGCGATTCCGAGAGCTGGGACCACATCGCGCCCGCCCTCAAGGCCATCAGCCAGCGCAACATCGTCATCGAGAACGCCTATTTCCAGAACACCTACATGGGCATCTTCCTCGCCGAGACCAACGCCGAGTCCTCCAAGCTCATACCCATGTTCCCGCGGCATTACGTGGTGCCGGTGACCGGGGGATACTCCGAGGAGGAGACGGAGGTCAAGTGCAAGGTGTGCGAGGAGGACATCCTGGCGGTGGCGCCGGAGTTCGAGTTCATGGACTGGGAGGTGGTGGAGGACATCTCCGAGGGGCGCATCCTCGGTGTGGATAAATTTACCAAATTCTTCCGCGAGTCGGTGCGCGTGCAGCGGGTGAAAGGCTCCTTCTTCGTGGGCTTCGGCCTCGATCACCTGGACAACCTGGTGAAGATCAACAGCGACATGATGCGGGCCATGACCCAGCAGGTGGGGACGGACGACAACGTCATCTCCGCCGACCTCATCGCCACCTATTTCCAGCCCTACGACATGGGGAGGCTGGGCTTCATCGAGTTCGACATCTTCATCGACCAGTCCAATCCCGAGGACAGCCTGCGCACCATCTCCGGGACCCTGGCGGCCATGGCCGCCTCCTTCCGCAACGGCTCCGGGATATGCTTCGGGGTGTGGGCGCTGGTGGAGGGAGCGGGGCCCCTGCACGACCTCATCGGCTTCATCTTCCCCCAGGCGGGGACCTACGTGGACACCTACCGGGACATGAAGATGATCTACGACCCCAACAACATCTGCATGCGCCGTTTCGACTACGAGACGCTGCGCATGAAGAAGGCGGCGCTTTGAGGCGCAGGCTTCTGTGGCGAGGCGGAAAGCGCGCAACCGGAAAGCGGGCGGGAGCGGCGGCCGCGGGAGGGTCAGGGCGCGGCCCCTCCGCAACCGGGGAGGGGGCATGGATGGAGATGAAGGGAACGCCGGGAGGGCGGGACTTCGTAAGGCCATGGGCCCCTCTATCCCTTGCGCAGGGATGAGGGATGACCTTTTACCGGTGAACGAAGATACCGCATGGGAGGAACGGGAGGTCGAGCAATGGCGGACTACGACGTGATCGTGATCGGGGCGGGGTGCGGAGGCATCTCCGCCGGCTCCCTGCTGGCCAAGCAGGGGCGCAAGGTGCTGGTCCTGGAGCAGAGCGAGCGCGTGGGGGGATGCTGCTCCACCTTCGAGAGGGAGGGCTTTCACTTCGACGTGGGGGCCTCCATCGTGGAGGTCATCCACCCCATAGAGAAGGCCTTCGAGACCCTGGGCACCTCCTTCCGGAAGGAAGTGGACCTCATGCCCTGCGACCCCATCTACAGCTACATCTTCGAGGACGGGTCCCGGGTCAATTACCCCGTCTCCCTGGAGGGGACGGCGGAGGTGATCTCGTCCATCTCCCCCGAGGACGGCAAGCAGTGGTACCAGCTCGCGGACTACTTCGCGGAGATGATGAAGCAGACCATCGAGGCCTTCTTCACCAACCCCTGCAACAACATGCTGGACATGGTGAAGATGGGCCTGAAGAACCCGCGCATGCTCAAGTTCCTCCCCCTCTTCGTCACCAGCTACCAGGACGTGATCAAGAAGTACTTCAAGAACGACGTGGTGCAGCAGACCATGTCCTTCCAGTCCTTTTACTGCGGCCTGCCGCCGGAGCTGGCACCCGGGTTCATCGCCCTCATCCCCTACTCCGAGCACGAGGGCATCTGGTACCCGCGCGGGGGCATGATCCAGATCCCCCAGGCCTTCCGGCGCTGCGGAGAGAAGCTGGGCATGGAGGTGCGCCTCGGCACGCGGGTGGAAAAGGTGATGGTGCGCGACCGCAGGGTGCAGGGGGTGCGGCTGGCGGACGGCAGCGAGATCACCTCCGACCTGGTGGTCTCCAATATCAACGCCAAGAAGCTCTACCTGGAGATGATCGGCGAGGAGCACCTGCCCTGGCTGGCGCGCTTCGGCATCAAGAGCTACGAGGTCTCCATGTCCTGCGTCATGCTCTACGTGGGGCTCGACTACCGGCCGCCCCTGGAGGCCCACCACAGCCTGACCATCGGGCCCCTGGAGATGATGAACGACTTCTGGTGGAACGAGTACCGGCGCGGGGAGATCCCGGAGCAGGTGCACGGCCTCATCTGCTGGCCCACGGAGTCCGACCCCTCCATGGCCCCGGAGGGCTGCCACGTCCTCAATATCATGGGCATGGGGCCCTACAAGCTCTCGGGCACCGATTGGGACCGCGAGAAACAGCGCGTGGCGGAGCGCATGATCGAGGGCCTCTCCGAGAAGGCCATCCCCGGGCTTAAGGACCACGTGAAGGTGCTGGAGGTTTCGACCCCGCTGGATTTCGAGCGTCGGCTGCTCTCGCCCGGCGGGGCCATCTACGGCCTGCAGATGGACCTTCCCGCCCAGGCGGTGTTCCGCCCCGCGGCCAGGTCCAAGACCATCCGGGGCCTTTACCTCACCGGGGCCTCCACCCACCCCGGCGGGGGAGTGCCCTCGGCGGTGGCCTCCGGGTATATCGCCTCCAAGCTCATCGAGAAATACGAGTGAGCGCGATGGTGGCCGGTGGCTTCAACGCGGCACCAAGAAGGTGATGGCGTGAGTACGGTGTGAGAGCGCCGGTCCTTCTTTCCTGGAAGGAATACCCATGAATGGCGCTTGACTTGTGCGGCAAAAGGTAGCATATGGAGTTTTGGGAACCCGGGAGGGAGACATGCTTAAGAAAGAGAACGCCGATGACCTGAGTGGAGGCGGAAAAGGAAGGGGGAGGAAGGCGGCACTCTTGATCCTGGCCTGCCTCGCGGCCCTGCTCGCCCTCCAGTTCACCCGGCTGGACGAGTCCAGGAAAAGATTCATCCTGCACCTCCTCAAACAGGTGCCCTACCTGCCGGGCCGCTATTACGCCTGAGGCGGTCCCCAGGGCGCGGTTTCGGCGCCGGCGCGGGGCCCCCGCGGGCCCACCACGCCGCCGAAACCGCGCCTGATGCCCCATACGCGGTCGCGGCGGCGACCTCTGCGCGGCGGTCCGGCGCGGCTATAGCCCGAGCGGGTGATTTCAATCACCCGCTCGGGCTATTAACCTTCGGTAAACGCGAACGATATCGAGAGTGTAAGCGTTTACTCCGTCGCGGTTCAGCCGGAAAGATATGGGAGCGGCCTCGCAGGGGGACGCGGCGGCAAGCCTCCGCCGGAGCCTATATCACCGCAACGCGAACAGGATGCGTGAGGAGACGCAGGCATGCGCAAAGGCGAAAAAGCGCGGAAGAGGGGTGAGGGAAGATGGCCCGCATTCTTCTGGTCGAGGACTCGGAGCTCATCCTGCAGGTGACCAAGGACGCCCTCGAGGCCAGGGGCCACGAGGTCATCGTCGCCCGGGACGGCGAGCAGGCGTTGCGAAGGTTCCTTGCCGACAAGCCCGACGTGGTGGTCACGGACTGCCTCATACCCAAGATGAACGGCTTCAAGCTGGTGGAGAACATCCGCGAGCTGGAGGACGAGGAGCGCACGCCGGTGGTGATGACCAGCGCCATCTACATGAAACAGAACTACCACCGGGTGGCTATGGAGGCGGGAGCCGACCTCTACCTTCCCAAGCCGGCGAGGCCGGAGGAGCGCGAGGAGTTCATGCGCAAGGTGGAGGAGCTGGCGGGAGAGGCCAGCCTGACGGCGCGCGGAAAGGAAGGCTAGCGCGCGGGGGGCGGCGGCGAGCGGCAGGCGAGGTGGTGAAGCATGACCGGAAACGTGGACGGCGGGCTGGGAAGCGTCCTGGTGGAGAAGGGCATGATCACCCAGGAGCAGCTGGAAATAGCCCTCAAGCTGCAGAAGACCACCGGGCAGCGGCTCAAGGATGTCCTGATAAAGGAGGGGTTCACCACCCGCGAGCAGCTCAAGGAGTTCATATCGAACCATGTGGAAATACCCTACGTGAAGCTCTCCGTGGATCTCATCGACCCCGAGGCGGTCAAGCTCATCCCCGCCAACGTGGCCAGGAACCTGGTGGCCATACCCGTCACCCTCATCGGCGACATCCTCACCGTGGCGGTGAGCTGCCCCTTCGACACCGCCTCACTGGACATGCTGGCCTTCGCCTCTGGATACACCCTGGAGCCTATCCTCAGCGATGAGGAGGACATCCTCGAGGCCATCGACTACTTCTTCAAGCATGGCGGCCTGGAGAGCGAGCTCATGGATTGGGACGAGGACCACCTGGAGTTTGTGGACCGCTACGCGCCCGAGTCTCTGGACGAGGTGAGGGTGGACGAGGGGCCGGTGGTCAAGCTGGTCAACCTCCTCCTCACCCGCGCCATCAAGGAGGGCGCCAGCGATATCCACATCGAGCCGCAGGAGAACCTGGTGCGGGTGAGATACCGCATCGACGGCGTGCTCATGGAGGCCCGCATCCTGCCCGTGGAGGTGCTCAACGCCCTGGTCTCGCGGGTGAAGGTGCTCGCGGAGCTGAACATCGCGGAGCGGCGCCTGCCCCAGGACGGCCGTTTCTTCGTGAAGTACGGCGGCAAGGACGTGGACTTCCGCGTCGCCACCGCCCCCACCATCTACGGGGAGGCGGTGATCATCAGGATACTGGACCAGTCCAAGGCGAGGGTGAGCCTCGCGGACCTGGGGCTGGAGGACGCGGACATGCGTAAGCTGCTCAGGGCCCTGGAGGAGCCCCACGGCTTCATCCTGGTCACCGGCCCCACGGGAAGCGGCAAGACCACCACCCTCTACGCGGTGCTCAACGAGCTTTCCGACGTGAGCCGGAAGATAATCACCATCGAGGACCCGGTGGAATACCGCCTGGGGATGGTGAACCAGATACCGGTCAACCACAAGATCGGGCTCGACTTCGCGACCATCCTGAGGTCGGTGCTGCGCCAGGACCCCGACATCATCCTGGTGGGGGAGATAAGGGACAAGGAGACCGCCCACATATCGGTGCAGGCCGCCCTCACCGGGCACCTCCTGCTGAGCACCCTGCACACCACCGGGGCGCCGGAGACGGTGCCCAGGCTGGTGGATATGGGCATCGAGCCCTACTACGTGCGGGAGGTGGTCAAGACGATCATCGCCCAGAGGCTGGTGAGAAAGCTGTGCCCCCGCTGCAAGGAGGCCTACACTCCCTCCCCCGAGGTGATGGAGCAGCTTGGGATAAAGGACGCCGACGGCGGCATCCTCTACCGCCCCGTGGGTTGCAAGTACTGCAACAACACGGGGTATAAGGGCCGTATCGGCGTTTTCGAGGTCATGCCCATGAGCGAGGGCATCAAGACCCTCACCACCACGCAGGTCAATCCCAGGGAGGTGAGGTCCCGCGCGGTGGAGGAGGGCATGGATACCATGTGGCGCAACGCCGTCAAGAAGGTGGCGCAGGGGATGACCTCGGCGGAGGAGGTAGCCCGCGCCATCCCGCGATGACGCAGGGGGTGATGCAAGGTGGCGAGGTGCGGCAACCATGCGGATCGCGAAGCGGGCCGCGCCTGTGCGGGCTGCGGAAAGCCGTTGTGTGACGAATGCGTGGAGCTGGTCGAGGAAGGGGCGGCCTACTGTTACGACTGCGCCGTGGACAGGCAGCTGGCGGAGTTCCGGGGCAGGGAGACCGAGGCCAAGGCCGAGCGCGAAGACGCGGGGGCTGGAAAAAGAAGGGTGGGCTCGCGCGGGTTCCTGGCGGTGGCGGTGGCGACTTCCTTGCTTATCGCGGGAGCGGTGGGGTTCATCCTCTATAAGCACTTCGCCCTCAACGCCGCTCCGGCCCAGGGATCTCCGCAGGAGCAGGAGACCTGGAGCGGCGACGAATGCATAGCCGACATGCAGGAAGTGCGCCTGGCCCTGCGCGCCTACCGCGAGGAGCACGGGAATTACCCTTCCTCCCTGGATGCTCTGGGCGGCTACCTGGAGGTGGAGCCGGCTTGTCCGGCAACGGGGGCGCCCTACGTTTACGTGGTGACGGGGACGGGCTTCGAGCTGTCTTGCCCCAATCCCCAGGCCCATGGGTCGGAGTCCATCAGAAGCAGCGACGCCTCCGTGCCCGTGCGCGATGGGGGAACGGCCTCGGGTGTGGCGAAGGGGGGGTGAGGTCATGAAGGCAGGGGATAAAAGAGCGGCGCAGTCGCCTAGTTCCCGCCAGGCCGCGCTTAAGGGCCGGGCTCTCCGGGCGGACGCGCGGGGACCGGGAAATCCTCGCGCCGGCGTGTCCGTAACGGCGCGCGAGAAGGGGTTCTCTCCCGGCTTCACCTTGATCGAGATAACCATCGTCATCCTGCTCATCGGCATACTCGCTGCCCTGGCGCTTCCCGTTTACGTCTCGGTGAGGGACGTGGCCGAGCGGAGCGTCTGCCTGCACAACGAGAGGTCCGTGGAGTACGCCATCATGCGATGGAGGGCCGACCACCCCGACGAGTCGCTGCTGGACGACGGCTGCCTTCCCGGCGGCGGCGAGGCCTATATCGACCTGGACGGAAACATAGCCGGAGACACCGGCCGCTCCCTGGCCGAGTACTTCGAGGCCCGCGGCGGGGTCCCCTTCAACCCCTATTGCACCCTCCCCGGCCTGCCCACGGCGATGCTGGCGGAGGAGGGGGGGAAAGGACACGGCCCCTTCGACTGCCCCTCCAACGGCAGGGGGGTGGGCGAGGTGGCCGGGAAGTACGACTACGTCACCGACGGCCTCTCCGTGACCTGCCTCACCGACAACCAGGTGGGCACGCGCTCGGACGGCACCAGGTTCCGGCACGACCAGCCGCGCAAGGTGGCCTGGAGCCACGTGCTGGGCAAGGCGGCATCCGAGAAGAAGACGCCCCTGGGGGACGGCTTCGGCGAGATAACCATCGGCATGGTGGACCTCATCAAGCAGTACTACGAGAAGAACAAGCGCTATCCCAGGAGCTGGGGCGATTACGCCTACACCGACATCGGGCTGGACCCCGAGTTCTGGAAGAAACCCGTGGACAACATCATCTACACCCCCGCCGGCAGCAGGGTCAAGGTCACCCCGGAGAAAGGCTACAGCCTGGTGGTGGTGGACCTTAAGGGCAACGAGAAGGTGCTCACCTCCAAGAGCAACTGGTCCCTGTGGTACGACATCAAGACGGGCAAGTGGTACTACAAAACGGTGAGCAAGGGCAACGAGGTCGACGTCTCCAAGCTGCGGGTGGTGAAGGAGTGAAGCCTCAGCGTACGGACACCCGGGACGAGATGCGCTCGATGCCCAGACCGCGGCAGG
>JACVJD010000003.1 GCA_015711825.1 Candidatus Solincola daggyaiensis | reverse complement strand
CTGGTGGAGCGCTCCATAGAGTGCTTCAAGGAGCGTAACGTGGAGATGGCGCTGGAACTGGACAGTATGGATGACGCCGTGGATAAGCTCAACCGCAGTTTTTTTACCGAATACGACCGTGGAAGGGAAGAAGACGTCGAGGTGGCGATCCGCATCGTGATGATAGCGAGGTTCTTAGAACGCATAGCGGACCATGCCGTCGATATCGGGGAGCACGTGCGCTTCGTCGTGCAGGGCACCATATCCCCGCTGCACACCTGATGCTTGAACTCGGCCGCTCCGTTATCCAGCTCGCCCCTCCGCGCATCGGTGCCCGGGCTTGAACGGATGGTCACCCCGTCGCTCTGGTCACGCGTCCGGCGTTCCGGTTTCTCGTTATTGATAAGTGGACCCGCGCGGTCTATAGTTGGCCATAAGCCGTATTCGCACGCGGAACCGTAGCCGCAAGAACCGCTTGGGAAAAGCGGGGATTCGCGTGCGTGGCGCTCGATGTCGTGACCATTTACTGTGGTGAGTTGCCTAGGCGCATGGATGCGCCGCCGCCCGGAGGAACGGAGGCCGGTTTCATGCAGACCAGAAAAGACTTTCACGAACAATTGGGCGCTCTGTTCGCCGAAACCCTCCGCATGGGAAGCGATCTGCTGAGCACCATCGAGAAGACCAGGATATGCTTCGTGGACCTCGATCGCGAGCTGGCGGATGAGATAATCTCCGGCGACGACATCTTCGACCGGTACATCGACCGCATCGAAGAAGGCGGTATGGAGATGATCGCATTGCAGGCACCGGTCGCGGTTGACTTGCGAATGATCATCGTCATCATGCGCATGGCCCAGCATTTCGAGCGCATGGCCGATCTCTGCGAGGATATCGCCCAGGCGGTAAAGCATATCCCCTCCGATTACGTGAGCCACTGGATGCGGGAGGCCATCGACGAGATGGCGCGCCGCGCCCTGCGCCTGGTGGAGCGCTCCATGGAGTGTTTCAAGGAACGCAGCGTGGAGATAGCCATGGAGCTGGATGCCATGGATGACGCCGTGGATAAGCTGCATCGCAAGTTCTTCAAGGAGTTCGATCGAGGCCGCGAGGAGGAACTGGAGGTCGCGGTTCGCGTGGTCATGATAGCGAGGTTCTTCGAGCGTATCGCCGACCACGCGGTCGATATAGGGGAGCACGTGCGTTTCCTGGTGGAGGGCACCATCAGCCCCATGAAGGCGGGGGAAGAGCCGTAAGGACAGGGGCTGGGGGATTCCGGCATATCTGTGCCGTTAATGTTGTCGGCGTTGAAGAAAGGGTCGATGCCGAGCCCTCGTTCCTTGCGCAAGGAACCATCCAGCTCATCCCCGCCGATCTTTTACGGGTTCGGGGTGAAGGCTTTACGGGCGCTCCTTCCCCCATGCGACCATAGGGATCGATCTTCCGGCCATGGGCGGTCACGAACCCGTTGAATGGTATAGACCTCCGCCGTGGTAAAAGCTATGGCCACGAAAACCAGGGTGAGAAGCAAGGACATGGCGAGAACGCGGGCTTTCATGGTGACGCCCCGTACGCCCTCGAAGCTCCCAAAGCATGCGAAGCAGGACGCGCGCATGGGCATGAGGATATCATGCAGGGAGAAGAATACGGGAAAAGAAGAGGCGAGAGCGAGGCTTAAGCCCACGATAAGGTAGTTGGCGACTACTGCCGGCAGGAGATCTCCCCCCAGCAGCCATGTCGATGCCATGATCACGGTCACGAGGCTGAAGATTCCGAAGCATATGGATGCGACGAAAAGCGGGTAACCCTCTAGACGGTTCGCGGTAAAGAGAGCTTGTCGATCTCGCAGGACCGGTTTCCCTGATGGAGGCCCGCATGGTGCCGGGTCGGATCCGTCGTCAAAGCCGCCTTCTCCATTCGCGAGGAGCTTGGTCAGCGAGGATTCGAGCTTCGCGAAGCGGCGCATCGCCAGGAGGGACCCCGGAGCCGATAGGGCAAGGCCGGCAAGCACGCACAGCAGGATAGCATGCAGCAGCAGGGCGCCGCTTAACCTGAACACAAAGGCGAGGATGACGGTGGCCATGCCGTTATAGAGAAGGAACGGTAAAGCGAAGCCGTAGAAGAAGATCGCGCGTCTTGAAGCGAGGTTATGCGAAGCAAGTCCCACGTTGCCTCCTTTTCCTAGCTTGTGTCCGGTGTAGATGTTAGCGGAGCATGCTTAATTCTCGGTGACGCAGAGGAAAAGAGAAGGTTAAGCATCGGTGACCAAGCGCCTGGGGTAGCGGGCGCTGCCCTGAACAGCGTACGCTGGATCGCGGTTGCCGGAGAGCCTGATGACAGGGCACTTTCTCTGCGCCCTCGGTCAAAGCGTTTTCGTCGGTAACCGGCTCTCGTTTGTGCCCATAATCTCTTCACGCCCGCGGTGTCTGTGGCCCGCGTAGGAGTACGCGTATGTTTCGCCCGGCCCCTGGCGCCATTTGACGATCCTGGAGAAAACCTCGGCCCAGGGGGAGATGATCATTGCTATGTTACCGCATGGTATAATAAAAATATGTCTTTATGAGGGGCATTTCCGATCGCTCCCGCCGGCAAGTGATTACCCGCAAACTAAGGAGGTTTTTCGCGGCTGTTCGGACGTCTCGCGCCGTCCTCCACGCGGCTTTTATGGACGCCGGAAGGGCTTGAGCAAAGCTTTAAGCCGGCAAATGCGGGTATGGGTGGAGGAAAAACCTCCCCCTTTTGGAGGAAGTGGGGATGTGATGAACGCTTGTATTATGAATGATTATGAATGCGGTGCCGGGGCGCCGGTACCTGGGCGTTTCAAGCCGCAGGTCCCGCAAGACGAGATTTTCTAGTGCAAGGCAGGAGGAGCGTTATATGGCGAACGTCAACGTATGTCCCCAATGCGGCGTGCCGCTTTATATCACCGGCCAGCATAGGTGGCTGGACAACGGGGTCATCCAGCCGGCTCGGGAATCCACCCAGCGATTGGTCTTCTTCGAGTGCGGCAACCTCGACCCCCTTTTCCTGGGCATCGGCGAGCTCATCGGGGTGCCTGTAGAGCGCATGGTCATAGACGCGGCGCGAAGATCGACCAAAAAGTACATGGAGAAAGTGGTGCCCGACGACGTGAAGGAGTCGATACGCTGCGGCGACATGGATTTGGGCCTGGTCTTCGACTCCACCTTTATCATCTGGCGCGCCATGGGGTATGGAAAGCTCTCCCTGGAGGAGGTGAGCTACCGAGGCGAGAAGGACGATTACATCCGCGTGCAGGCGGAAAGGCCGTACTCGGTGCCGCTGGCGGTGGGAAATTTCGCCGGTTCCATCGAGGCCATAATCGGCAAGGAGCCCGGTATAGAGTTCGAGGCGAGCGCTCCGGGGGTTTACAGCATAAAGATATTCGAGGCCGAGAACCCGCCCGAGCTCAGGCAACGGCTGCGCTGGAGGGACTATGAAAGGCCTCTCAAGCCGGGCGGCATAGCCCTGGAGCGATGTCCCGGTTGCGGCGCGCCGTCCGCCCTTGCTTCCTATAAATGGGATCAGGTCAACGGCACCATCAGGAGCACCATCACCGGCCGCAGGATGGTCATGACCGGCCCCTCCATGATCGACCCCATCTTCGACGAGTTGGAGGGGGAGCTGGGAGGGGAGATACCCCGCGTGGTGGTGGAGGCGCAGAAACGCTTCGTGAAATCAGGTTTCTTCGCCGTGGAGGAGGTGGCCAGCGAGGAGAACATGCGCATGCAGCTCGCCCTGCGGGGGTTGGGCAACCTGAGGGAGCTGAAGATGGGGCGCCGCGGGGTAAGCCTGCTCCTCGAGAACAGCACCCTGCACCTGCTGGGTGTGGGCCTGACCCAGGGCTTGTACGAAAAGGCCTTCGGGATGGAAAGCGACGTGGAGTGGGAACTGCACGACGACGGCGACCTCGAGATACGTGTTTCTCCCAGGCCGGGTTGAGGGGGCTCAGCGCGCGGCCCGCCTAAGGGAAAAACGATCCTGTGAGCGCTTGTTGTGTCGGGTGTTTTTCCGCTGCGAAGCGAGGATAGCCCGCCCCGCGCTTGATGCCGGTTCTTTCACCCATGCCTCTAGTGCCATAATTTACCTATGCAACGCATAATCCCCCATTTCTCCCGTGCCTGTTATTCGAAGAAGAATCTGTTAAGATTATCATGGCTGGAAGCGAGTCTCTAGACTGCGAGAACACGGGGGCGTTTGGATTGACGAACGGAGAGCTGTGCGCGGCATGTGGCGTCCCTTCATTCGTGGTCAATGAAATCCTGTGGCTGGACAGCGGCGTCATCGTACAGCGAAAGGACGAAGGGCACCGCCTGGTGCTCATAGAGTGCGAGAACCTGGATTCCCTTTTTACCATGGTGGGCGAGGCGGTGGGAATTCCCTTGGAGCCGCTGGTTATCGAGAGCAGGCGTAAGAGCGCCAAGGATTTCGTGCAGAAATACCTGCCCGACGGTTTCACGGAAATGCTGCGGAACAATCCCTCTCTTCTGGATGCCGTGGTCGCGGCCCAGTTCGATACCGCGAGGCTGATGGGCATGGGACTCGGCAGGATGGTGGAAAGGCGCTACCAAGGGGACGAGGAAGATTACGCCGTGGTGGAGATCAGGGAACCTTTCTCCATACCCCTTTGGATCGGGAACCTCCTCGGAGGCATCGAGGCCATCATCGGGGGAGAATGGTGGTTTGAGTACCTCGATGTCTCGAGGGAACGTTGCATGGCACGCTTTTTCCCCTCCAGGCATGAGGTGGAATCTGGAAGGGATTACCAGCGCAAAGAATACCGCTACAGGCCGGGGGACGTGCAACTCAAGAGGTGCGAGGTCTGCGGCGCCCCGGAGGTCTTGAGCCGCTTCATCTGGATGCTCGAGCGCGGCTTCGTGAGTAGCGTGTACACCGACCGCAGGGTGGCCATGAACGGCGAGGCGGGCCTGCGTGAGGTGTTCTCCGCCCTGGAGGAGGAGCTGGGGGAGGGCATAGCCCGCGAGGTGGTGGACGCTCAGCGTCGCTTCATCAAGGGAGGCTTCTACTCCATCGACGGCTTAATGAGCGAGGCGGACTTCCGCACCCAGTTCGCGTTCCGCGGCCTCGGGAACCTGCGAAGATTCGCCATGGGCCCCGCGGGTTTGCACATGGAGCTGGAGGACTCAACCCTGCACCTCATGGTGGTGGGGTTCGCCCAGGCCCTCTTTGAGCTGGCCTTCGGGGGCGAGAGCAGGGTGGAATGGGACCTGGGCGGGGACGAGAGGCTCACCGTCAAGGTGACCCCGAGAAGCGGCTAGCCGTGCATGGGGCTTGGCGGAAAAGGTTGCCGAAAAAGGCTGGAAGATGGCGGGGAAGCGTCCCACCGCGTCAGGCCGCGCGGGTTTTTCTCCGGCGCCGTGCGCTTTCCCTGCTTGATTCGCGCAGTGCTTTAGACAAGGCGGGTTGGGTTATAATGGGCCGGGAAGGCATGCATGACCGGTACCCTTCCCTCTGGCGCTCTCGGGGAGAACGAACCGTGGGGGTGAAAAAGGCATGGTAAGGGTGAGGTTCGCTCCCTCTCCCACCGGCGGACTCCACCTCGGCTCCGCGCGCACCGCCCTTTTCAACTGGCTTTTCGCGCGCGGCCAGGGAGGGAAGGTGGTATTGCGTATAGAGGATACCGACCCCGCGCGTTCCGGCCGCGAGCACGAGGAGTCCATCCTCCTGGACCTGCGCTGGCTGGGCCTGGACTGGGACGAGGGTCCGGACGTGGGAGGGCCGTACGCTCCTTATCGCCAGAGCGAGCGTGGGGAGATATACCGGCTGCACGCGTCCAGGCTTTTGGAAGCGGGAAAGGCGTATCCCTGCTATTGTACCCCGCAGGAGCTGGAGGAGAGCAAGCGCAGGGCGCTGGCGGAGGGCAGGACGCCCGTATATAACGGCGCCTGCCGTGACCTTACGCCACGGGAGAAGGAGGAGAGGGAGGCGGAGGGCAGGAGGCCCGCCCTGCGCTTCCGCGTGCCGGAGGGGGAGGTCGCCTTCCAGGATCTTCTGCATGGGTACGTGCGCTTCCCCCCCGGGACCTTCGGCGATTTCATCATCATGCGCTCGGACGGCAGCGCCGGGTTCAATTTCTCCGTGGTGGTGGACGACGCCGCCATGGGCATCACCCACGTCATCCGCGGCGAGGATCACCTCACCAACACCGCCAGGCATATCCTTCTCTTCGATGCCCTGGGGTATGAGCCGCCCAGATATCTCCATCATTCCCTGCTGCTGGGGCCCGATGGCGCGAAGATGAGCAAGCGCCATGGCGCCACCACGGTGAGGGAATACCGCGAGGCGGGGTATCTCCCGGCGGCGCTGGCCAACTACCTTGCCTTGCTCTCCTGGTCGCCGCCCGCCGGCAAGGAGGTGTTGGGCCTGCAGGAGCTGGTGGCCCTCTTCGACATCGGGGACCTGTCTGCTTCACCCGCGGTTTTCGACCGCGACCGCCTGGAGTGGCTGAACGGAAAGCACCTGCGCAGCATGGACAAGGAGAAGCTTATCGCCCTGGCGCAGGATTTCGCGCCCGCGTGGGCGCGCCATCCCCGCTTTCCGCTCATGCTGGAGTCCGTACTGGATAATCTTACCAAACTGGGCGATTTGGAGCGCTACCTGGGGCCGTACGGAGACCCGGTGCCGCCCTCGGAGGCGGCGGCGGAATGGCTGCACGGGGAGGCGGCGCGCAGGATCCTCGAGAAAGCCCTCGGGCTTATGGAGTCCATGCCCATGGAAAGCCTTGACGGCTGCCGTGAGGTGGTGAGTTCCCTCAAACACGCCTTCATGGAGAAGGACCTCAAGGCTAGGGAGATCCTCATGCCCCTGCGGGTGGCCCTGACGGGACGGGATAAAGGACCGGCCCTTCCCTACCTGCTCTTCGTTTTGGGCCGGGAGGAATGCGTGGCCAGGCTGCGGGCCGCCCTGGGGGATGGGTAGACAAGCCGGCTTCATCCAGACGGGCGTAGAAAGGCAACTCGGAAACGCATCCATCCCTGTGCATAAAACCGACCCACCCGGTCTTCGAGAAGGGCTTTTACCGCAAACGCTCAACCGGGCCGGATGGGAAAAGGCCGGAAGCCGAGCCATCCGTGGAGCCTGAATACCGTACCGGCTTTTCCGCCGTCGCGGGGTGAGATCCCCGCTTGCGCGGGAGAGGCTTCGTCGCCGCGCGCCTGGCGGGGGTGAAGTGCGTGAGATCCCCGCTTGCGCGGGAGAGGCTTAGGGAGTCGCATGATTTCTTGTCGTGAATATAGTAGGATCCCAGTTTTCGCGGGAGAGGCGATGGAGGTACGGGATAGCGGGCATGGGGATAGTGGGCATGAATGATTTAAGCACTTAAAACCGGTGCTCTCGCCCTTTATAATGGGCCTTGTGCGAAAGGGGAGGAGATAAAGTGTTTGATACCCTGAGGCAGGACATCGAGGCGGTGCGCGACCGCGACCCCGCGGCCCGCAGCATCCTGGAGATCGTCCTCGCGTACCCGGGGCTCCACGCTCTGTGGATGCACCGCGCGGCCCACTGGCTGTGGGAGAAGAAGGTGCCGGTGGTGCCACGCCTCATATCCCACCTCAACCGCTTCCTCACCGGTATAGAGATCCATCCCGGAGCGAAGTTCGGCAAGGGGGTGTTCATCGACCACGGTATGGGGGTGGTCATCGGGGAGACCTCCGAGATCGGAGACTATGTGACCCTCTACCAGGGAGTCACCCTGGGGGGCACGGGAAAGGAAAAGGGAAAGCGCCATCCCACCGTGGGCAGGAACGTGGTCATCGCCGCCGGCGCCAAGGTGCTGGGTCCCATCACCATCGGGGACGACTCCAAGGTGGGGGCCGGCGCGGTGGTCATCCGGGACGTTCCCCCGCGCTGCACGGTGGTGGGCGTGCCGGGCAAGGTGGTGGTGCAGGAGGGGGAGCCGGTGGTGGACCTCCACCACGAGGCCATACCCGATCCGGTCATGGATCGCATCGAGGCCCTGGACGGGCTCATCCGCAAACTGGAGGACCGCCTGGTGCGCACCCAGCTCGAGCTGGAGATCGCGGAGGAGAAGCTGCGCCGCGCCGAGGAAGAGCTCTGCAGGATGGAGGAAAGCCTCGGAGAGGGTTCGGGTAAGGGCGGGGATATGGCGCCCGGCGAAGGCGGTGAGGTGGCTTAATGGGCCTCGTCCTGTACAACACCATGACCAGGCGCAAGGAGGAGTTCCGCCCCCGCGAGGACGGCAGGGTGCTCATGTACGTCTGCGGCCCCACCGTTTACAACTACATACACGTCGGCAACGGCAGGGCTTACCTGGTCTTCGACGTCATCCGCCGCTACCTGCGCCATAAAGGCTACGAGGTCTTCTACGTCCAGAACTTCACCGACGTGGACGACAAGATAATCAACCGCGCGCGCGAGGAGGGGAAGGCGCCCCAGGAAATCGCGCGCTTCTACGAGCGGGCTTTCCGCGAGGATATGCAGGCCCTCAACGTGCTTCCGCCGGACGTCTCCCCCCGCGCCACCGAAACCATCCCCCAGATGCTGGAAATGATCCGGACGCTGGTGGAGAAGGGCCACGCCTACGTGGTGGACGGCGACGTCTATTTCAGCGTGGAGAGCTTCGAGGGATACGGCAAGCTCTCCGGGCGCTCCCTGGAGGAGATGCGGGCGGGGGAACGGGTGGAGGTGGACGAGCGCAAGCGCCACCCCATGGACTTCGCTCTCTGGAAGGCCTCCAAGCCCGGAGAGCCGGCCTGGGAGTCGCCTTGGGGGATGGGGCGGCCGGGATGGCACATCGAGTGCTCGGCTATGTCCCTGCAGCACCTGGGCATGGGCTTCGACATCCACGGGGGAGGGCAGGACCTCATATTCCCCCACCACGAGAACGAGATCGCGCAGTCGGAGGCCTACAGCGGCGCAGGTCCCTTCGTGCGCTACTGGTTGCACAACGGCTTCGTGAACATACGCGAGGAGAAGATGTCCAAGTCACTGGGGAACATCGTCCTGGTGCGCGAGATCCTCAAGCACTACCCCGCGGACGCGGTGCGCCTCCTCGCCCTCCAGACCCACTACCGCAGCCCCATCGACTTCGGTCCCGAGGCGCTCGAGGAGGCCAAGCGCGCCCTGGAGCGCATCGAGAACTGCCTTTTCGCCCTGGACTCCTTCGTCGCCAGGCCTCCCGCACGCGTGGCCCCGGCGCGCACCCAGAGGGAGGTGGAGCTCTCGGACTCCTTCTTCGACTTCGAGCGGCGCTTCGAGGAGGCCATGGACGACGATTTCAACACCGCCCGCGCCATGGGGGTGATCTTCGAGCTGGTGAAGGAGCTCAACTCCTACCTGGATGAGCAGCAGCGTTTCCAGACCCCCGCCTCGCCCATGGTGGCGAGCCACGGCCGCGACGTCCTGCTGAGATTGTGCCGGGTGCTGGGGCTCCTCGCGCCTACCGCGCAGGGGGAAGGGGAGGACGTGGCGTGTGAGGATGCGGGCAAAGGGGAAGGGGATTCCCTGCCCACGGCGGAGAGCCTGGTGGAACTGTTGCTGGAAGTGAGGGCGATGGCGCGGGAGAGGAAGCAGTTCGAGACCGCCGACTTCATCCGCTCCCGCCTGCGCGAGATGGGCATACGCGTTGACGACCTGCGAGAGGGGCAGCGCTGGAAATTCGTGGGCAAGGAAGAATAAGCTGCGGCCGGTGTTCGCGGAGCGGCGCGTATTGAGCCGGATTTAGTGCGATGGAATAAACGGGTTAATGGGCGGGCTACGGCTTGCGTATATTAGGCGCTCCGCGGCATCCTCGTTTATGAAATAGAGAAAAACGGCGCCGGAAAGATGCGAGCAGGGGGAGAAACACGCCCTTGCGTCATAGGCGTTTCGCCCCCTCGTTCAGCCGGCGCATACACGGGCGATTACGGGGATCGCTTTTCGAAACAGGACACCGGCGGCGCTTTGGCGAGAGGAGGGCGTGCCGGGAGGGAGAAGGCGGCGGCGGTGACGTCGGCACCCAGGGAAGGAAAGGAAGCAGCTTGAGATACGAGCAGGTGGAAGGAAGAAGGGCGGTGCTGGAGGCCCTGCGAGGCAAGCGCGAGGCCTACGAGCTCCTGGTGGCGGAGGGTATGCAGCCCGCGAAGATACTGGACGAGATCATGGCCGCGGCACGGGCTCGGCGCGTGGATGTGACCAGCCTGCCGCGGCGCGAGATCGACCGCCTCGCTTCCTCCGAAAACCACCAGGGAGTCATCCTCAGGGTAGAGCCCTATCGCTATTCCACCTTCAAACGCGTTTACCAGGAACTGGAGAAGAAGAAAAACCCCTTCCTGGTGCTCCTGGACGGGGTGACCGATCCCCGCAACCTCGGCAACGTGGCAAGGACCTGCGAGGCGGCGGGCGTGGACGCGCTCATCCTGCCCCGCAGCCGCGCTGCGCCGGTCACCCCGGCCGTATTCCATTCCTCCTCCGGGGCGGTGGAGAACCTTGCCATCGTCACCGTGCCCAACCTGGCGAGCGTGATGCGGGAACTGAAGAAGCTGGGGCTGTGGGTGGTGGGGGCGGACGCCCGGGCGGAGCGGACCTGTTTCGAGTCCGACCTCACGGGACCCCTGGCCCTGGTGATGGGATCGGAGGGTGAGGGTCTGCACCGTCTGGTGCGAGAGAGCTGCGACACCCTGGTGCGGGTGCCCATGTTGGGGAAGATATCCTCGCTCAACGTCTCCGCCGCCGCGGCGATCATCATCTACGAGGCGCTGCGACAGCGGGAAAAGCTCTAGGACCGCGCGGCTCTTCCCTTGCCGGCGGCATGCCGCCGCGCCTCCCGCTACCGTTGCCGGGGCATCTTGTGCCGGCCTATGAGCCGCAGGATGATATGCTTATGCGGGCACATGGTTCCAGGCGAGTTCACGGCGTGGACGCGGTTCGCATGGGGAATGCCGTGGTGATCCCGGGTTGGTCGTGGGAAGGGAAGATATGACGCGAAGAGAAGAGCGTGAGAGATGAGAGCGCTGCTCGTGGACGGGTACAATCTCATATACGCGCACCATGAGCTGTCGCGCCTCGTGGGGTCGGACATGGACGCCGCCAGGGAGGGGCTGGTGAGGGAGCTAATGCCTCTTGCCGCGCCGGGCCGGTACGGCCTGGTCATGGTGGTCTTCGACGCTGCGGGTTCCCCCAACCCCGAGCCGGTCTTCGAGGAGCGCGGGGGCGTCACGGTGGTGTTCACACGCAGAACTCAGTCGGCGGATACCTTCATCGAGAAGGCGGCCCGGCGCATGTCCTCGCGGACCGAGGTGAGCGAGGTGGCGGTGGCCACCTCCGACCGCGTGCTGTCCGGCCTGGCCTCCGGTTTCGGGGCGCGCGTCATCAATGGGCCGTCGCTGCTGGAGAGGGCGCACGAGGCGGCTGACGAGACGCGCGAGGAGATGAAGAGAGCCGCAAGGAGGCGCGTGCCCCTGGAGGAAAGGCTGGGCGAGGAGACGCGCCGTCTCCTCGATGAGATGCGCTACGGATAAGCCGGACATCGAACAAGGCCTGACCCCATTTCTACGTGCGCTGGGGGGCGGCGGCGGAAGCGCGCGTCATGGAGGGAGAAAGGATCGAGGCCATATGAAAGGATTGAAAGCACGGGTGGTTGCCCTTGGGGCGGGGGGCGGCATGGGGCGGTACGCCGCCAGGACGGCCGCCTCCCTCGACTTCGTGGACGAGATCGTGGTGGCGGACCTCGATGAGTCGAGGGCGAAAGAGGTGGCCGTGAAATGGGTGGGAGAGAAGGCGACGACGGCGAAGGTGGACATCACCAGGGCGGACGAACTGGGGAGGTTGCTGGAAGGGACGGACGCCGTCCTCAACACCACCGGCCCCTTCTACAGGTTCGGCCCCACGGTGCTCAAGGCCGCCATCTCCTCGGGGTGCCATTACTTCGACATCTGTGACGACTGGGAGCCCACTTTGGAAATGCTTGCCATGGACGCCGAGGCGCGGGAGGCGGGGGTAACCGCCGTGCTGGGGCTGGGCGCGAGCCCCGGGATCACCAACCTCCTGGCGGTGAAGGCCGCGGAGGCGCTGGAAAAGGTGTCCACGTTGATAACGGGCTGGGGGGAATCGGAGGAGAGCCGCGAGGGGCTGGAGGAGCTGAAGCCGGGCACGGGAGGTTCTTTCTCCGCAGCCTACGACCACTGGCTTAAACAGGCGTCGGGGACCATACGATTGCTAGAGGACGGTAAGTTCATAGATGTACCGCCACTGCAGGAAATCACGGTTCCATACCCCGGTTACGGAGCCAGGGCGACCTATACCATAGGCCATCCCGAACCCGTGACTTTGCCGCGACGCTTCCCGCAGTTGAGGTCGAGCTGCAACGTCATGGTCATGCCGGGGGAGGTCATCGCCCTGCTCTCCTGGCTGCGGCGCGGCATAGACGCTGGGAGCATGAGCATCGCCGAGGCGGTGCGGGAGGTGGAGGAGGCGATAGAGGCGCTCGCCCCCGACCCCGGGAGACGGCAGACGAAGTGGCAAGAGACGAGGAAGGGGTTGGCTTGGCTGGCGCGGAAGCTGGCCGGCAGGCGCATGGGGCTGGACGACGCCGTCCGTTTTCTGCGCGCGCCGAAAAAAGGAGGGGCTACCCTCCCCATGCTCTTCGCTTATGCGGAGGGTGAGAAGGACGGCCGCGCGGCGCGCACGGCGGCGGAGTTGGCCTCCTTGCCCCCCGGATCCATGGGGGGTATGACCGGCATCCCCCTGGCCGTCGGGCTGCACCTTCTGGGAAGCGGATGCCTGGAGCGCCACGGCGTCTTCGCTCCTGAGGAGGTCATCGACCCCGACGCCTTTTTCGAGCGCCTGGCGCCGCTGTGCTCTCCTCCCCGGGACGGGGCGCACGACCTGGTGAAGGTCACCTTGCAGGGTTGAGCGGCTCTTCTGGCCCCCTATGTCTTCAGACATAAAACGAGGCGTGACCCCCATGTCCAGACATAAAACGAGGCGTGACCCCCATGTCTGGGATTATAATTGCTTCGGGAGGCCGGTGTAGCTCAATGGTAGAGCGTCCGCCTTGTAAGCGGTTGGTTGGAGGTTCGATTCCTCTCACCGGCTCCATTTTCTTTTAGAGACCACCCCATTGCCTGCGTTGAACATATCCGCATACGAACCTATAATAGGAGCCAGGCACAGCAAGGGGTTTGGAACAGGCCGGAATGGATATTTCCAGGAAGGCCGTCTTGAGGATCGATGACCAACTCAGTTTCATAGCGCCGGACCAGCCCTCTCCCGAGATCACTGATTGGGATGAGAGGGCTTACGCCGAGATAACCTCCACCGACCTTTCCCCTGTGCAGATCGGTGCCGTAGTCAACCCCATAAACATTCACCCGCGGCAGAAGGAAGTGCTTGCCGTGCACTGGCACCCGGAATACATCCCCCTGGAACTGGCCGAGGAAAGATTGCACAAGGTCTTCCCCAACGCCGAGCGCGAACTGGTGATCCCCACCCAGCACAACATAGCCATGGCCTTGGGCGCCTTCGCCGGGGTGGAGATGGATTGCTACGCGCCCGAATTCGATCAGAAGATCCAGCTCCTCATACACGCAGAGTCCACGCGCCTCATGAGGGCGGAACGCATGCAGTCCATGCTCGCGCACACCTTCAAATACAGGTCGACGCAGCTTTACCAGTATCTAGAAACTATAGTCGATCCTTCGAAGGAGGATATGCTCCAGAAGGCGGCCTTGCAGACCGGCGCCGGCAGGAGCCTGGTGCAGTTCGTGCGCGTGTACGCGGCCAAGCTGAGGGAGCTGATAATAAGGCACGAAAGAGACACGCCGCCCTTCATGTTGAGGAACAAGTTAGTGGAGAGCTATTTCAGAAAACTCAGGGAACTGCACGACGGTAAGCTCATAAAGAGAGCGCTTGTTTTCCTGAAGGGAGTCAAGTCCCTAGTAAAAGCCGGCTTCTCCAATCGGTATTTCTTTCAGGTGCAAGAGGTCTTAGAGGAGGCAAGGGCCGTGGGGGCGAGGATAGTGGTACCGCACCCCGAGCAGTTCTGGCCCGTGCTCCTGGCCGGTTACGACGTGGACGGCTACGAGGTATGGAATCCCCAGTCCCGCCGTTACACGGAGATGCTCATCGATTACGTGATGCGCCAGAACGAAGGCCGGTCCGTTGACGAGAGGATGTTGGTCTTCATGGGCGACGACACCCACATGTCCGAGAAGGCGCTGGACCTTCGTTACCAGGATCCCGAGAAGGCGGGCAGGGAGGTGGGTTACCAGCCGGCGTGGGATGACCCGGCGATAAAGGCGAAGATGCGAGCCTTCGGCCTGGAAAGAGCCGCTCTCATCGAGGAGTACGAGTCGAGGCTGCGGGGTTGAAAGCGGGAAAGGGAAACGGTTCCTGGAGGGGAAGGATGACCAGACTTAAGGAGTTCGAGTACGAGGCGCTGCAGGATCGCGAAGCGGTGGTGGGGTATCTGAAGGCGGTGTGCGACGGCTTCTCCAAGGGCGCGTTGAGGCTGGGAAGCGAGGAGGGGGAGATCCTGCTGCAACCGAGCGGGATGATCAAGGTCGGCGTACAGGCGGTGAACAAGGGAGGCAAAGTCAAGCTGAGCATCAAGCTGGGCTGGACGGACAGGGAAGAGGAGCGCAACAAAGCCGGCAACCTCTATGTGGAGGCGCTGGAGGAAGATTGACCTCATGCCCTACCGGAAAGAGATCAACGAGAACTTCGCCTTTATGGCTCTTGAGGCC
The DNA here is from genome assembly GCA_015711825.1 of Candidatus Solincola daggyaiensis. Classification (GTDB taxonomy): domain Bacteria; phylum Actinomycetota; class Geothermincolia; order Geothermincolales; family RBG-13-55-18; genus Solincola_B; species Solincola_B daggyaiensis. The sequence goes on along the minus strand of JACVJD010000003.1, from coordinate 44,900 downwards.
ACCAAGCAGGTCGAGCATGCGATGGCAGCGCTGGAGAGCCTGGATCCCGTGCTGATCTCCAAGGTGGTGAGCAGAGACGATTATATAGACGTGCTCAAGAACGTGATCGAGAACAAATGCTACATGCACGCCAACCGGCTACCGGAGCTGGACGAGCAGGAGATAAACCGCTTGAGGTTCATAGGGGTCATCTCCGGCAATCTCGAGCACATCGCCGATTACGCCGTGAGTATCGTCGAGCAATGCCGCTACCTGTCGGACCCGTCCTTCATGCACAGCTATCCCTATCGCGCTTTTTTCGAGAGCATAATCGGGGCCATGGGGCATATCGTGCGTTCCCTCGAGGAAGGCGACGTGTCCACCGCCCTCCTGTTGTGCCGCTGCGAACGGGAGATAGACAGGCTTTACGAAGAGGTTATCGCGCGCATCCTCGAGGAGCTCAGGTCGGGGGCGGACCCGGGAGACCTGCTCACCGCGACCTTCATCTTCCGTTACCTGGAGAGGATGGGGGATGCGTTGTTGAATATCGGGGAGGCCATCATCAGCTCGGTGGTCGGGGAAAAGCTCAAGGTTGAGAGCTACGAGGCCATAGAGGAATCTCTGGAGTCCGTCGTGGGCAAGGTCAAGAAGGGTGGAAGCGCGGCCTTCACTTACCGGCAGCTCGCGGAAACGCAGTCGGGGTGCAGCATAGGGCTGGTGGACGAGGAGAGACACGGGGAAACGGCCAAGCCCGTCATCTTCAAAGAGGGAAGGGCGGAGAAGATACTGGCTGAACGGGATAAATTGCAGCTATGGCGCGACCTGAACCCCGGTATGGCCCCCCGGGTGTTCGGCGTTCAGGAGAGCGGCGAAAGCGCCTCCATGATCATCGAGTACCTGAGGGGAGAGACCTTCCAGAGCATACTCCTGGGCGGCGACGAAGAACTGGTCGGAAGGGCGCTGGCCGCCATCCTGCGCGAGATCCCTCAAGCCTGGGCGCGCACCTTGCGGGCGGGGACGGTGCGGGTGAATTACGTTGAACAGCTACTGGAGAGGCTGGATGACGTTCTGCGGGTGCACCCGGAGTTCGACCGGGGGAGGTTGTGCATAGGAGACCTGGAGGTCCCGCCTTTCAGGGCTTTCGTGGAGGAGGCCGGGTCCGTACAAGAGCTTCTCCCCGCACCTTTTTCCGTCCTCGTCCACGGGGACCTCAACAACGACAACCTTATCTATGACCGCCTTCTCGACAGGGTATACCTGGTGGACGTTTACCGTTCCCGTGATTTCGATTACGTCCAGGACGCCGCCGTTTTCCTGGTCTCCAATTTCAGGTTGCCCGTCTTCGATCCCGCGCTTCGCAACAGGATAGACGCGGTGTGCCTGGAAAGCCTGCGGGCTTTTAAAGCCTTCGCCGAGGAGCGGGGAGACCGTCTTTTCTCGGCCCGGCTGGCCCTCGGCCTTTCCCGCGCCTTCATCACCTCGACGAGGTTCGAGTTGAACCATAGGTTCGCCGGAACGATGTTCCAGAGGGGCTGCTATCTCCTGGAAAAGCTGCGAGCGTCGCAAGGCGCCCGCCTCGAGGAGTTCAGCTTTCCCGTGGAGGTCATTTTGTATTGACATGCCCGCGCTATGCATCGGAGGGTCGGAAAATTGAGGAGAATAGCGGTGGTGGGCGTACCGGGGGCCTGGTCGACGGAGATGCTGGCCTCGAGAGTCGAGCTCTTGTCGGGCCGGGTTTCGGTCATCGACATGGGCAAGGTGGTCACGGACTTCGAGCGGGGCACGGTCCTCCACCAAGGCGAGGATCTAGCGGGATACGACGCCCTCATGGTCAAGAAGGTGGGAAGCGAGTACGCCCCCGTTTTCCGCGATCGCCTCTGCGTGTTGAGCTTCCTCGCCTCGCGCGGGGTAAGGGTGTTCTCTCCGCCCGAGAAGATGATGAGGCTGGTCGATCGCCTGGAGTGCACCATGGCGCTGAGGAAGGCGGGCGTGCCCATGCCCCCTACCACGGTCGCGGAGGATACGGATCTGCTCATGGATAAGCTGGAAGAATATGGAACTGCTGTCCTTAAGCCTCTTTTCACCTCGCGGGCGCGGGGAATGGCGCTGGTGGAGCGTGGTCCGGCGGGACGGCGCGCCCTGGAGGAGTTCATGAGGGCGGGGAATCCCCTCGTCTATATGCAGAAGAAGGTGGACATACCGGGACGGGATCTGGGCGTGGCATTCTTGGGCCACCGTTACCTGGGCACTTATGCCAGGCTTCAAGGCAAAGGCTCATGGAATACCACCATACGCGCCGGCGGAAGATACGTGGACTGTCGTCCCTCCCGCGAGGTGCTGGAAACGGCGGAGCGAGCCCGGCGGGTCTTCGACCTCGATTTCACCTGCGTGGACTTGGTTGAGACCGTGGAGGGTCCCATGGTGTTCGAGGTATCCGCCTTCGGAGGCTTCAGGGGCTTGCTGGAGGGTTGCGGAATAGACGCCGCGAGAGCATACGCCCAGTACGCGATGGAGGTTCTCGGGAATGGTTGAGGAAAACATAAGCCCCGCGGCCCTGCTGGCTCTCTTGCGCGACGCGAACGAGGCGAAGGAGGTCCTGCGCCTGTCCTTTTACCGCTGCCGCATCGACGTGATGGCCGACTCCCCTGAGCTCATCGACCGGCTTAGAGGTTACTACGAGGCATACCTGTGCGGGGAAGGGGAGCCGGACATACGGGTCAGCGCCTTTCAGTCCCCCCCCCGCTCTCTGCCCCTCGCCCTGCGGGACAACCCTCCGGGCCCCGGTAAGAGCAGGGTCAAGGAGGAATTCCTCGACCTTAAGGGCGGCAGGGTGGTCAGGAAGAAGCACACGGGCATGGTCTTCGTCTTCGGAGGGGAGATCAACGCCGCCCTAGGTCCGTGCCTGCAGAACGACAACCAGGTCATCAATTTCATCAACAGCCGCTATATGCAATGGATGCTGGACAGGGGCTATATGCTCTTCCACGCCGCCGGCGTAGCCTTCGGAGACGTGGGCATCGGCCTCGCGGGGCCGGCCGGGAGCGGCAAATCCAGCCTTGCCCTCCACCTTATGGAGCGAGGCGCGCTTTTCGTCAGCAACGACCGCCTGATGGTGAGGCCGGCCGGGGAGAGGTTGGAGATGGCAGGAATCCCCAAGATGCCGAGGATAAACCCCGGCACCGCCCTGGGGAGCCCGAGGCTTGAGGGCATCCTGACGGGCGAGGACCGGGAGGCTTGCCGCTTCCTGAGCAGGGAAGAGCTATGGGAATACGAGCGCAAGTACGATGTCATGGTGGCGGAGATATTCGGCGCGGACAGGTTGGCCGCAGCGCCGGTGGCGATGAGGGCCCTGGTCGTCCTCAACTGGAACAGAACGGCGGAGGGACCGGCACTCCTGAGAAGGATAGACTTGAGAAGCCGCGGAGACCTCTTCCCCCGCTTTATGAAAGAGCCTGGCATCTTTTACCTCCAGCGGGAAGGGTCGGAAAGCGTGCGGCACGACCGGGATGCGTATATCGCTTGCCTTGGGAGCTGTCCGGTTTACGAGCTCCACGGCGCCGTCGCTTTCCAACAGGCGGCCTGCTTGTGCGAGGGAATGTTGGCGGGCGAGAGGCTCTAGGAACGAGCTTCTTGAAAGGCGGAAGAATGGAAAAACGCATGGTTACCATCACGAGGACCGTGCCGGTTCCCGATGAAAGGCTGATCGCCGCCTGCAGGAAGGCGCCGGAGGCGGGGCCGAGGCTGCTGTTTTTCAGCGGCGGCACCGCGCTAAGGGAGTTGAGCCGCCGGCTGATAGACTACACCCACAACTCCATCCATCTCATAACCCCCTTCGATTCAGGCGGCAGCTCCGCGGAGCTGAGAAGGGCTTTCGGCATGCTCTCCGTCGGCGACCTCAGGAACCGCATCATGGCGCTGGCGGACCGCGGCGTCACCGGGAACGAGGACGTCTACCGCTTGTTCGGCTTCCGTTTTCCCGAGCAGGCCGACAACGGGGAGCTGCTTTCCGAACTGGAGAGGATGATAGAGGGAAAAAACGAGCTGGTGGCGCGGGTCATAGACCCCATGCGCAAGATAATCCGCAATCACTTGCTCTACTTCCGCGAGGCCATGCCCGCGGATTTCGACCTGCGCGGCGCCAGCGTGGGAAACCTCATCCTCGTCGGCGGATACCTCAACAACGGCCGGCATATCGATCCCGTCCTCTACCTTTTCTCCAAGCTGGTGGAGGCCAGGGGCGTCGTCAGGCCCGTCGTCAGCGAGGATCTCACCCTGGTGGCGGAGCTGGAGCATGGGGGACGCGTCGCCGGGCAGCACCTGCTGGCCCGCGCCGCGCGGGAAAGCCGAAGCCGGGTAACCGGCATCTATCTGGCCGATAACCGCAGCCTGACTCCGGTACGGGTGGAGATAAGGAACAAGGTGAGGGACCTCATACTGCAGGCGGACCTGATCTGTTTCCCCATGGGCAGTTTTTTCTCCAGCGTGGTGGCTAACCTGTTGCCCATGGGGGTGGGAAAGGCGGTGGCCGAGAACGGCTGCCCCAAGGTGTATGTGCCCAATACCGGCGGGGATCCGGAACAGGCCGGCATGAACCTCGTGGAACGCGTGCGATGCCTGATCTCCTATCTGTCTCGAAGCGCGGGGGATGGTCTTGACCCGGACCGCCTTTTGCAGTTCGTCGTCGTCGACGAGGGTTCCGAGGACGGCAGGGACCGCGAGAGCCGGGAAAGGGTGAGGGCGCTGGGCATAGAGGTGTTGGGTTTCGACCTGGTGAGCGAGGAGAGCGCGCCTTACCTGGACGAGGGAAGGCTTCTGGAGGTACTGCTTTCGCTGGCGTGAATCTCCGGCCGGATGTTGATGTGTGCGGCAATGAAAGGAGAGTGAGGAAGGTGGAGAAAAAAGAGGTCTCGTATGAAGGTCGGGTGGAGATGGAGCGGGCGCTGGGCTATCTTGAGAGCATACTGGAAAGCCTGCGCAAGAGGAAGTTGGTGCTGAGCAAGGGGGACGAGTTCGTGGTGCTGGAGCCGGGCGAGGTCGTCGAGCTCGAGGTGGAGGGGGAGAGAAAGAAAGACAAGGAAAAGCTGGAGCTAAAATTGAGCTGGAGGAAATCCATGGAGCCGGCCGAGGAGGCGGGGCTGGAGATATCCTCCGAGGCGCCGGTGGAGGAAACGCCGGCCGATGAAGAAGCGGGCGAGGAGCAGGAGGAGATGGTCGGCGAGGAGGAGAGCGAGGAAGAAGGCGAGTAGGCAGGATAAGGCCGGCCCGCCAACAACACCCTCCCCCTGGTGGCGTTGGCGGTCATCTTGCCGGCATCGCCTCGGGAAGAGCGACGCAATCTCGATAAGCGGGGCGGTTTACCCACGCGGTTCATGAGGCGGCTTGTCTGCCGGTATTGAAAGAGCGAATTGCCGGCGCAATCCCGGGGAATGGTCCCCGGTCAGCCTCCACCGCGAATCATCCTGCGGTCGCGTCTCCTTACGCTGTCGCCTGCGAGGGCGGGGGAGGACCCCAGGTGGGAATCTACCGCGGCATCGATGCCCGGTGTCTCGCCCCTCTCTTTTTCCGCGCCCTCATCCTTGCGCAGGGAGAGCACGACGGACCCGCCGATGATGAACACGAAGGAGGCCAGACGCAAAAGGAACATCCCCGCGCTTCTGGGCATGGGCTCGTGCATGGCCACGATGCCGATGATGATGGGGATGAGGTTGGACATGCCGGTGGTGATGGGGACGACCACGATGGCCTTGCCGCGCTGCATGGCGGTCTGGTCCAGAACCAGGGTGACGAAGGGCAGGAGCACGATCAGGTAGAGGTAGGGGGAGAGGAGGGCGTGGCGGAAGCCGTGCTCCCAGAAACGGCTTCCGAAGTCGTTCCACCCCAGCTTTATGATCACCGCCGTCAGCCCGATGAGCACCCCCGAGGCCACGGCGATGAGGTTGGGCGCCTGGGTTCCTTTCCTGGTGATACCGCGATGCAGGGATATGCCCGCCACGGCGAAAAAGAAGATCACGAAAAACCACAGCACGAAAGGGTTGTAGGAGAAGGCTTTGGAGGGGACCCCGATGAGGCTGCGCCCCAGCATGATCAGTCCCACCACGATGGTCCCTATCCCCAGCCAGTCCGAGAGGGTGGGGCGCTCTCCCAACTTGGTGATGGCCAGCACCGCCAGCACGGCGATGCCCGCGGTGTTGATGGGCTGCACCACGGAGAGCGGGGCGAGTCCCACCGCGATGGCCTTGACGAAGGTGCCCGCGAACTGCAGGCCCTGGGCCTCCAGCCAGGGGCGGCAGGAGATAAAGGCCTTGACCGTCTTAAGCGGGCTCTGCGAGCCGATAAGGGGGAGCTTGTCCAGCTCGCGCTTCTGCATGTACCCGCTGTAGTTGATCATGGTGGTGGCCACCATGGCCAACACCACCGCCAGGGCTATGACCATCCGCTACCTCCCGCTGTCTTTCCTGGCGCTATTCTAAGGGTTGGCGGCGGCGGGGATAAAGGCCTCCGGCACATGAGGATTTTCGCCTGTATTGCTCGGCGAGGCGCAAGGCCTTGAAGGCGGGCACTGCCGGCATCCATGTCTTGGGTAAGAACATCTTGGGCATCCAGGCGAGTCGGTATGCCCGTTGAAAGCGGCCGCCACCCGGCTCTTTGTCCCAAGATCTTTTTCGGCAACCGTGCCCTTTTTCCCCGCCCTTTCTTGCCGCGCTTATCCATGCCTCGACCACGCCATGGGAGCCGCTTCCGGCCGCGGATCACTTGCAGTCGCCGGCCTGCGGCCCTTTCTTTTCTCCGTTGCGAGGGGACCGTTATCGCCTGTCGACAGGCGGATTTACGCGCCATCGTCCCCTTGTCTCTCAGGCATGTTTCCGGCAAGCAGATGTTTTCATCCCTTGGAGAGAGGCCGCCGCGCCCTTGGGGTGAAAGCGCTTTTGAACGGGAACTGCGATGCCCCTCCCTGCTAGGAGCCCTCGCCCTCGCGCCTGCCGGCCACGATGGCCAGGATGCTGGGCAGCACCAGGACGGCACCGAGGAGAGCGCCCAGCAGGCCGACGGCGGTGGTGAAGCCGAAGCGCTGCATCATCCCCATGTTGGAGAGGCCCAGGATAATGAAGACTCCCATGGTGGTCAACGCGGCTGCGACCAAGGCGCGCCCCACGTGCTTGACGGTGTTGCGGACGGCCTCCTCCACGCTGGTGCCGTTGACATGCCTCTCCTCACGGAAGCGGTGGGTGATGTGGATGCCGAAGTCGATGCCCGCCCCTATGACCAGGGAGGCCACCATTACCGTCATGAGGTCCAGGGGCCATCCCAACGCGAAGAGAAAGACCAGCTCCGCCACCATTCCGCATATCACCACCACCAGGGTGCAGATGCCGTAAGCGAAGGACTTGAAGACCAGGATGAGCACCAGGGCACAGAGCAGGAGAGCCAGCCCAGAGGTCTTGAGCTGGGTGGGGAGGATATTCCCCAACAGGTCCGCCACCAGCACCGTGAACCCGGTCGAGGAAAACCTCAGTCCGGACGCGTCGGCTGCCGCCGCGGAGCGATCGCGCATTATTTGCGTCTTTACCCGCATCTCGTCCTCGGTCTCCGGGAAGCCGGAGTTGAGCATGATCATGGCCACCTGTTCGCCGTCTTTTTCCCCTACCAAGGCCTCCACCGGCATGCGGCGGGATATCTGCTCCACTACGGCCATGACCTCTTCCCTGCTGTCTGGGAGTTTCCCCTCGGGAGAGGCCATAAGGATGTAGTCGGCGATGGAGCTTATCCTCTCCCGCGCGAAGTAGTCCTCGCGCTCGGGGTAGTTGCGGGGGTCCAGGGGGATAGACTCCTCCAGCTCCAGTATGGCGGCGAGGTTTTCCGGACGGTAAACGTCTCCCTTGGCCAGGATGATATCCGCGCTCTGTGGCCCGAAGATGTCGGTGATCATCTCGTTGGCCTTCATGCTGGGCATCTCCTCGGGCATCATCTTGCTCACGTCCGCCCCCGTCCTCACGTTGAACACCGCGAAGCCGGCGAAGGCGACCAGCGCCAGGGTGATCAAGGCGACGGCCCAGTGGTTGCGCTCCGATACCATGGCCATTCTCACCAGCAGATTGTCGATGGCCGCTCCGTAGCGGGAGTCGCGCCGCCGCCTGCGCATCTTTTCCAGATGGTCCCGCTGTTTCTCCTCCCGCTTACGCCGGTCGCGGATGACGATGATGGCGGGCAGGAGGGTGAGGGAGAGCAGGAAGCTGAAGGCGATGCCCATCATGCATAGGAGGCCGAAATCCCGCATGGGGGGCATGTCGGTGATCATGAAGGAGGAGAACCCTATGAGGGTGGTGATGGCGGTGAGGAAGACGGCCACTCCCACCGTCTTCACCGCGGTGGTGGCCGAGAGATCGACGCCTGCGCCCCCCTCCCTCTCCTCGTAGTAGCGGCTGAGGATGTGGATGACGTAGGCGATGTTGATGCCCAGCATGAGGGGCATGATGGCCACGCTCATGGTGGTGTAGGTGATGCCCGCCCAACCCATGACCCCGATGATCCAGGAGATGGCCACGATGATGATGAGCAGCGGCAACCCGATATCCGATAAGCGCCGGAAGGTCAGGTAGAGGATGATCATGACGAAGAGGAGGGCGATAAGCATGAGCTTGCTCGTCTCCTTCTGCATGAACTCCTGGGAATCGCGCTGGATGGAGGCGTCTCCCGAATAGTAAACGCTCGCCCCTTCGATATGGGATAATTTTCCTGACACGTAGGACTGTAGGTCGTTGGCCAGGGCGGTCAGGGCGTTCTCGCTCAGATCGGGGTCGAGCTGGAACTTCACCATGGTCGCGGTGCCGTCGGCGGAGACCATGCCGGCTATCTGTTCGCGGTTCTCCTGGAACACCGCCAGGATGCCCTCGCGCGCCTCCTGGTCGAGGGCGCCGCCCGTGAAAGCGGCCATGAGATCGAGAAAAGGCGAATGGGGACGCGGATCGAGGTAAAAGGCCAGGAACTGCTCCAGGGAGGCGTCGTCAACGGCGGCGGGGTCGATGGACGCTGTTACCCCCATCGCCTGGAGCATCTCGGGAAGCCGGTACTTGACGAAGTCGAGGTAGGTCTCCACCTCGAGCACCGAGCCCTCCGGCACGCCGTTCTCCACCGCGTCCGCGGGGTCCATGGCCAGCAGGGCGCGCGCTATCTCCGGTTCGGCGACGCTTGCTGCGGTTATGAGCACGTTCTCGCTGGACACGCCCCCGAAGACGTCCTTGACCTCGTCCCAGGCCTTGATGGAGTCGTAGTGCTTGGGCATCATGGCCTCCTGGCTGAGTTCGGTGCTCAAGCGCGGGAACCCGGCCAGGAGGAAGGCGGTGATAAGGGCGGCCGCCATGACCACCAGCCACGGGCGCTTTTCCGATTGTGAGGCGAGCAGCTCGAAGACCTTCATCCTTCAACCGTTCCCTTCCCGCCGTCGCGTTCTTTAGGGCTCCGTCATCCGCGCACTGCATGTGGTTACGCGCCGCCTAACCGCCTTCTTTTTAAAGACCGTCGCACAACCATCCCTTATTATTCGAACCCGCCCGCGCGCTACTTTAATATGGCAGGCCCGGCAGCGCGCCGCCTCTCCACCTCGCTTCGGTTAGCAAGCGGTTACCTCGCCCTTAAAGAAGATATTGGCTGGTGACGCGCAAGTCAACGTGCGTAAGGCGATCCATGGGTTGCTGACGGTTTTGTATGGAAGTCCCGTGATCAAGCCGGGCGGCCACGCGGAGCTCGGATATGGGTATATAGTGTTCTTGTAGGTCCAACGTCGTTCTTGCAGTTCCGGCCGGCCGCCAGAAGGCGATGCGACGGGATCCATGCCGGCGCGGTTTCGCGCGTGGGCGGCGAGGGCGGGCGACCCCGTGACGATCTCAAAGCGCGGCGGAGGTCGGCAAGACGGCCTTCATGCGACATGCCGGCGATCGCTGCGACGACGTGATGATCATAAAGGGCGGTGGAGATGAGCGGCAGCGGCAAGAGAAGCGTGGTGATGGCCATGAGCGGCGGCGTCGATTCCGCCGCCGCCGCAGCCTGCCTTCTCCGGGAGGGATACCGCGTTATAGGGGTGACCTTCCGCCTTTGGGAGGACCGACCCGCATGTGAAGGCGACGCTCCCCATGGCTCCCTCGCCGCCGTGGAGAGCGCTGCCGGAGCAGCGCGCCGGCTGGGCATCGAGCACCAGGTCATAGACCTGCGAGAGCGCTTTCACTCCCTGGTGGTGGAGCCCTTCGCGCGCGATTACTTGAGGGGACGCACGCCCAATCCCTGCGTGGAATGCAACCGCTGGGTGAAGTTCCCAGCCCTCATGGAGGCGGCGGACGGGCTGGGAACCGACTTTATCGCCACCGGCCATTACGCGCGCGTATGCCGTGGAGAAAACGGCTCTCCTTCCCTTATGCGGGCGACCGACCGGGCCAAGGACCAGTCCTACGCGCTTTACCGCCTGGGACGGGAGACCCTCTCACGCTGCGTTTTCCCCAACCAGGGAATAGACAAAGGGGAGGCGCGGCGACGGGCGGGAGCCGCGGGTGTGCTCTCGCGCCGCGGCGGAGAGAGCCAGGAGATATGCTTCCTTTGCGGAGGGGACTACCGGGATTTCCTCTCCCGGCGTTATCCCGAGGCCATGGACCCCGGTCCCCTGCTGGATACCTCCGGTAGGAAGCTGGGAGAACACAAAGGGATAGCCTTTTTCACCGTCGGGCAGAGGCGCGGGCTTGGGATATCCGCCCCCCGCCCTCTATACGTGGTGGCGCTGGATGTGGCGCGGCGAGCGGTGATCCTGGGGGAAAGGCACGAGGTCCCCGGGATCCGGCTGCGCGCGGAGGAGGCGCACTGGATTTCAGGTGACCCGGTCGCCGGCGAGATGGAGGCGGAGGCCATGGCGCGCTACAACACCCGCCCTGTGCCATGCCGAGCGCGCGTGACGGGAGACACCCTCGAACTGAGCTTCGCGCAAAGGGTCTGGGCCCTTACCCCCGGCCAGCACGCCGTGCTCTACCGCGGCGACGAGGTGCTGGGCGGCGGCGTGATCGCGGAAGCGCGCTGATTCCATGGTAAATAAAGGCAACTTCTCACGCGGTGGCATGGAAAGGGGGCGGCATGATCGAAGAAACGCGCTGGTCCAGCTCCCTCGCCCGATGTTTGCCCGGCCGTTTGAGGTAAAAGGCGGGCGTGCGCGAAACATCCGTCCCCGCTCGACGCCATAGTTCCGTTACCGGCGCGGCCTTGGGGGACAACGCATCGCACGGGGGCTCGCTTGGCTTGATCAAGCGGTGAGACGACAACCATGCGCTGAACCGGACCATAGCGGCCTTGCGGTGAAGGCTCGCCCGGCATGATCCCTTGGGCTCAGGTGAGCACGGCGTATCGCCCTAACGGCGGTCCACCCTAACCGTACGTCCCGTATTCGAAGGTGAAATCCACCCAGGCCCTGACCAGCTCGGGATCGGCCTCGTCCAGTACGGTGTTGCTGCACATTATGAACCCCCCATCCCTGCCGACCTCGTCGATGAGCCTGCGCGCGTATTCCCTCACCTGCTCGGCGGTCCCGGTCTGCAGCAGCGAAAGGGGCATGTCTCCCGCGATGCACATCACCTCACCGATGGTTTTTTTGGCCTTGAAGAGGTCGGAACGGTCGAAGATACCCATTATCCTGCCGGGGGGCAATTTGGCGAGATAGTGCATGCGCAGATCGTAGCTTCCCTCGAAAAATGGGCAGGGGACGAGATCCGCATGGATAAGGGATTCCACCAGGTCGCGGAAGCACGGCCAGTAGAAGCGATCGAACTGCTCCAGGGACATGAAGCCGTCGGCTCCCCGGTGCATGGGGATAAAAACCCGCGGGTTGCCGCTCATCTTCGCCTGGGTCACCGCGGCCTCTATGAGCAAGGGCAGCAGCTTCTCCTGCGCCGCGATAAGCTTATCGGGGCACCTGTACATGTCCAGCATGGCCCCTCGCATGCCGCGCAACATATCGGAGATGACGTCGAAGGGGGCCAGGGTTATGGCGGTGCTGAAAGCGGGAAAACCGCGTTCGTTCATGCGCGCCTCGAACTCCATATAGCCGGCCGTCCAGCGCATGGACTCGGCGGCGGCTTCCGCCACCGCCCGCAGCGCTTCCGCCAGGGGCGGCAGGGTGAGCATGCCCACCATGGTCGCTCCGACATACCCCATCACCATGCTCTTGAGCGGCGGGAGCATGGCCAGGCCCTCGAGGGCCCCGAAAATGCGGGGCGTATATACCCGTATGGCGAAGTCGGAGGGATCATCCAGGAAGGCGTCGTATTCTTCCGCGGTCATGTACTCTCCTTCCACGAACTGGAAGGGAACGTCCGGGCCCAATTCGCGTCCGGGCAGTTTGAGCAGCCGGGTCTGGAGGTGGTCATGCACGGCGCCGCCGGTTATCACCGCCGCCCCCGGCTGGAAGTACAGGTCGGGTTGATAATCCTCGACGACCTTCCGGTTGGCGGCGAGCCAACTCTCCTGGTTGTAGAAGGCTTCCTGGTAGGTTATTCCGGCATAACGCGCCGGGAAAAGCCCCAGGGAGAGGAACATGGGGACGCGGTCGGGTTTTCGCAAGGCTATCGCCGCGTTCACGCGCTCTATCCTTTGGTGGAAAAGATCTTTCTGAGAGGCCTCCATTCCCGTCACCTCCCCACCCATGCTTTGGCGAGCGAGACCGCCTCCACGGCATCGGCGCCGAAGGCGTCGGCCCCGACGTATTCGCGCACCTGCTCGTCCACTGTTCCGCCGCCGACCATGATCTTTACTGCTGTCCTGAGACCCGCCTCCTCCACCGCCTCGACGGTCCGTTTCATGGCCTCGTAGGCGAGCGTCAAAAGGCAGCTCAAGCCCAGGACATCCGGCTTGAGCTCGGAGATCTTCTCCACGAAAACGCGCGGCGGCACGTCCACCCCCAGGTCGACGACCTCGAACCCGTTCACGTCGAGCATGAACACCACGATGTTCTTGCCTATGTCGTGGATGTCGCCCTCCACCGTGCCCATCAGCACCCTTCCCAGCCTTTCAGGTTCCCCCTCGTCTTTGATCCTGGGCTTGATCAGCTCCGATATACCCGAGAGGATCTCTCCCGACATGATGAGGTCGGGCAGGAACATCTCGCCCCTTTCAAAGCCCTCTCCCACCGCCTCCATGGCCCGCCGGCACAAGGAAAGCACCTGCATGGGGTCGGCGCCCCCCTCGAGCAATCCCTCGGCCAGGGCGAGCGCCTTCTCCTCCTCCATCCCCACGATGGCCTTTACCAGTTCCTCTTGCGTTTCCTCTGCCGCGATGTCGTCGCCGCCTCTTTTCCTGCCCCGCTCGTGCCCGTTTTCCTGCATGCCTTTCCCTCCTCTCTGAGGCCGTCCCACTCAACCTGCGCGCGTCCCTGCACGATGCAGCCGCATTACCGTCCGGGCAGCATCCGTCGCCGACCGTGCATCTCGCGCAGGAAACGCGATATCCTCCGTGGTCATCCGAGCCGCGTGCAACCTTGAGATTATTTTTCCCCAAACCCGTTTTCCTACACGCAACTCGCCGGCTTAAGGCGGCCGAGGCGCGACGTGGGGTGCGTCCTGCGGCCCGTCGATTCCCGGGAAGACCGGCGGGGGAGGTACGGGCATGGAAACAGGCGGAGAGGATCATCGCCGGTCCGCCGGGGACGTGACGGGTACGCTTGAAGGACGCGTTTGCGAGGTCGGCGGCGTAGGGCCGCCTTGTTCCCCGCATCTGCCCCATGGGGGCAGCCCTGGGGTCATGGGCGGTGATGTCGGTCGGGTGAGGAGTGCGCCACTACTCCGCCGGGAGTGCCGGTCCAGTGAGGGTTTGGCGACATGACCCCGCGCCTTGTTCGCTCACCCGGCGTTTTCCAGCTCCACCCGGAGACCGGCGAGGGGAGCGTGCCCGGAGGCGAGTTCATATGCTTGGTTATAGATTTCCACGTGAAAGGAGCCGGGGGTACCCGCCAATTCCGCGGCGCGCTCTCCCGCGAGCCCGAACAGGGCCAGGGCGGCGGTGGCGGCCTCGAGGTGGGGTTCGCCCGAGGCGAGCAGCACGGCCACGGCGGTGGTGGCCATGCAACCGGTTCCCGTGACCTTACCCAGCAGTTCGTGTCCGTTGTTGACCCGCGCCAGGCGTGACCCGTCGCTAACCACGTCCGTCTTTCCGGTCACCGCCACCACGCACCCGAGGGAGACCGCGAGGCCCGTTGCCATGGCGGCGGCGTCCCCGGCGAAGGACAGGGAATCGACCCCGCGGATCTCCGCCGCCTCCCCCGCCAGGCAAGCGATCTCGGCCGCGTTGCCGCGTACCGCCGCGAAACGCACTTCCTCCAACAGACGGTGCGCAACGCGGGTGCGATAGGCGGTGGCCCCCGCACCCACGGGGTCGAAGACCACCGGGACGCCGGCGCGGTTTGCCGCCTTGCCGGCGGCGCACATGGCCTCCTCCAGCTCGGGGTACGGCGTCCCCATGTTCAGAACCAGCGCGCCCGCCTGGGCGGCCATCTCCTCCACCTCCGCGGCGGCGTGGGCCATCACCGGCGAGGCGCCCAGGCATAAGGTGAGATTCGCGGTCTCGTTCATGACCACGAGATTGGTGATGTGGTGGATGAGCGGCCGGTTGGCGGCTATCCACTCCAGCCTTTCGGCGAGAAAAGCGGCGCTGTCGAAACCCTCGTTCACCGTCCACCTCCACGTGCGCAAAACGAGACGACCGCCCCGGGGCGGAAGCCGGCACAAAGCGCCTCAGCGTAGCTGCCGGCACTTTGCACGCAAGCGTAACGGGTCCCCTGGCTGCCGCTCCGTTTGCAGGTATCTCGAAGGTCCGGCGCAAGCCAACTCCCGGGGCGGTCGGCCTGCCATCTACCATCAATTACCATGACCCGATTTGAGCAGGGCGGCCACCGTCTCCAGGAGCTGGTCGGGATCGGGGGGCTTGTCCAGGTAGGCCGCGTATTCCATGGGGCGGCCCGTCTCCAGCTCGTAGCGGCGCCTGCTCACCTCCTCCCGCACCGAGGTCAGGATGACCACGGGTATGTCGGACCAACGCTGGTAGCGCGGGTCACGCAACATGTCCATGACCGCGAATCCGTCCACGTGGGGCATGAGGAGGTCGAGGATGATCAGGTCCGGGCTTTCCAGCTTGATTTTCTCCAGGGCCTCCGAGCCGTCTTTCGCGGTGACGATCTCGTAGCCCTCCTCCTCGAGGATCATGGAAACCACCTCGATGACGTCCGGGTCATCGTCCGCAAGCAGGATCTTCTCGCCCATCCGCTTCCTCCCGTTCGCTTTTTGGATCAAACCGCTACCCCTCGGCTTCCCGCCGTCGGCCACGTTCAGCCAAGATTATATCCCGTTATCCCGCCTGGGGGGTAAGGTAAGGAGACGAGCAAACGCTCTCCGGCGCGCCGGCATGACCTCCGTGCATCATGGCTTAGCGGGAGAAGAGAGCATGTCGCCCGGGCCTCGACCGCCTCCTTTTCGCGGCCGCCGCCTCATGGCCATCGACTCTTGCCCGCACTTCAGGGGAAAGAACCTGAAAGAACCGGTTCCTGATCCGCCTTGATGCCGGCCTTTTCCGCCGACACCCGCCATGGGGCGTCATTTACCGACCGCCCTTTCCGCCATGGATGGTCGGACGTCGGCCAGCCACTTTTCACCCAGGGTGCAGGTCACGCCCACCGGTATGGTGAAGCTGACCCGCGTGCCCCTGCCGGTCTCCGGCACCGGGCTCTCGGCCTCGATCTCCCCCCGATGCATGTCCACGATGCGCTTGCAGATGGAAAGCCCCAGGCCGGTTCCCTCCGTCGCCTCCGGGTCCCCTTTATAGAACTCCTCGAAAACGTGCGGCAGCTGTTCGGGGTCGATGCCCGACCCTTCGTCCTCCACGCTCACCTTCACGGCGTCGTCTTCGCGTCCCGCGCGGATGGTGATCCTGCCGCCGCGCGGCGTGTAGCGCACGGAATTGGAGACCAGGTTCAGGATCAGCTGCTGCAGCCTGATATCGGAGGCGAAAACCTCGGGCAGGGGGCGCTTGATGTCCGTAACCACCGTTATGCCTTTGGGCTCCGCCAGCTCGTGGGCCATCTCCACCGCGGCGGAGAGGACCTCCTCCCAGGAGACGGTCTTGAACTCCGCCACCACCTGGCCGCTCTCGATGCGCGAGAGCTCCAGAAGGTCGCTGATGAGCTCCATCATGCCGTCGATGCGCTGGATGCTTCGGCGCACGCCGTTGAGCAGGCGCTCGTCCAGGGAATCGGAGCCCTTGCGCAGGAGCATCTTAAGGTAACCCTGCACCGCCACCAGGGGAGATTTGAGGTCGTGGGCGACCATGGAGAGAAAGCTGAGGAAGTGGCGGCGCTCATCCATGGCGCGGGCAAGATCGCGCCGCGCCTCCTCCGCGTCCCTGGCCAGGCTTTCCCTGGTCTCCGCCATCTCCAGGATCATCCCCCCCAACTCGGCCAGGGATTCGAGAAAATCCAGCTCCTCGCGGTCGAATTTCCTTTCGCGGGAAAAGAAGAGGCACATCACGCCGCGGATCTGCTCCTGGCTGCGAAAGGGAAGAAGCACTATGGAATATATTCCCAAGCGGGAAAGACGCTCTCGCTCCGTCACCCTGGGGTCGCTTTGCGTATCCCATATGAAGAGAGCGCTGCCTTTTAGGATCTGGCGCATGGCCTCCGGCGCCAGCAGACGGTCGGCGGGCAGGACTTCTTCGCCCACGCCGCAGCTTATGCGGTGCTCAAGCCCCCCTCCGCCCCCGCGCACGGTGAAGAGGGAGCAGCCCTCGGCCTCGGCGCCGCGGGCGGTGGATTCCACCAAGGCCCTGATGACGTTCTCCACGCCCCCCGCCGCCACCACCGAGCGCGCTATCTCCTGGATGATGTGCCTGCGCATTATGCCACGCTCCCGCCATGGACCTGTGCAATCGTGGTGCGAAAACTGCCGCCGGTGCCGCCGTGCCGCGATGAGGTTACATGGTTTGACGACATTATACATCAGGTCGGAGGTGCCGCTCATGCGCCCGGCAAGGATCCTGGGGAGCAAAAGGCGCTTAAGCGAAGCCCGCCCTCAAGGTCCCCGCCGCGGGCTCCCTGATATACTTGTAGGTGGCCTCTGCCGGAAGGCCCGGGAAACGGGAGGACGTCCGGGAGCCTGGAGAGAGTGCCGATATCGCCCAGGCGATAACGGAAGGAGCGGAAAAAGATGTTCTCATCACGGCAAAGAAATCAGTTCATCGAGGATGCCCAGGCCGCGGTGTTCGACGTTCTGGTCATCGGCGGGGGGATAACCGGCGCCTGCGCGGCTCGCGACGCCGCTCGGCGCGGATTGTCCGTGGCCCTGGTGGAGAAGAACGACTGGGCCTTCGGCACCTCGTCCCGTTCCTCCAAGCTGGTGCACGGGGGCCTGCGCTACCTCGAGCTCTTCGACTTCAAGCTGGTCTTCGAGGCCTGCCGGGAGAGACGGCGCCTGTTGCTCAACGCGCCTCACGTGGTCTGGCCACAGCCCTTCATCTTCCCCGTATATAAAGGGGACAAGAACCCGCTCTTCGTTATCGCCATGGGCCTATGGCTGTACGACCTCCTGGCTCTTTTCCGCAACGTGCAGAATCACCAGTTGCACGGCAAGAAGCGTATCCTGGAGGTGGAGCCGGAGCTGGACGCCTCGCGCCTCAAGGGAGGCGGACAGTTCTACGATTGCTCCACCGACGACGCCCGC
The DNA here is from genome assembly GCA_015711825.1 of Candidatus Solincola daggyaiensis. Taxonomy (GTDB): domain Bacteria; phylum Actinomycetota; class Geothermincolia; order Geothermincolales; family RBG-13-55-18; genus Solincola_B; species Solincola_B daggyaiensis. Next base: position 27,195 of record JACVJD010000003.1, on the reverse strand, counting down.
CTCACCCTCTCGCATGTCCAGTCCGCCCATTTGGAAGGGGCGCTGTGCCTCAGTTACGCCCGGGTGGTGGAGCTGCTGAGCGAGAAGGGAAGGGTAAGGGGCGCCAGGGTCAAAGACGAGGTGGGGGGCGGAGAGTTCGACGTCGAGGCCAGGGTGGTCCTCAACTGCACGGGACCCTGGACGGACGCGGTCTGCCGCCTCGACGACCCCGCCGCCCTGCCCAAGTTGCGTCCCACCAAGGGCTCCCACGTCATCGTCCCTTGGGAAAGAGTGAGGGCTCACAACGCCCTTCCCATCATGTCTCCCCAAGACCAGCGCTTGCTTTTTCTGGTGCCCTGGGGGAACTACGCGCTCATCGGCACCACGGACACCGATTACGACGGCGATTACGACCGCATCAGGGCATCGGGCGAGGACGTGGACTACATCCTGGAGGCGGCCAACCACGCTCTACCCAGGGCGCGTCTCGACCGCCACGACGTCATCAGCACCTATGCCGGTTTGCGCCCCCTGGTGGTGGAGGGTGGAGGCAAGGACGTCAAGGAGAGCCAGGTTTCCAGGGAGCACTCCATCTACGAGAGCCACTCCGGACTCATCTCCATCGCCGGCGGCAAGCTGACCACCGCCCGCTCCATGGCCGAGGAGCTCATCGACCTGGCGGCGAGGCGCCTGGAAGAGCGTCATGGCGTCAGGGCGGGCGCATGCGCCACCAAGCGGGCCCCGGTGTTCGGAAAGGACGGGAGGGATTTCCCCCGGCGCCTGGAGAGGTTGGCGCGCGAGGTGCGCCTGGACGGGGACATCGTCGATAAGCTGCAGCTCCTGGGCACGGGAGCGGTGCGGGTCCTGGGCATGCTCTCCGAGGACCCGTCGCTTTGCAGGCGGCTGGGGGAGGAAATCCCCTATGTAGAGGCGGAGGTCGTTTACTCGGCGCGCGAGGAGATGGTGGTCTCACTCGCCGACTTCATGGTGCGGCGCAGCCTCATCTACTACGAGGACCGCGAGCAAGGCCTGGGATGCGCGGAGCGGGTGGCGGAGCTGCTGGGGCGCGAGCTGGGCTGGGAGGAAGAGGAGAAAAGGCGCCAGGTGGAGGAGTACCGCCGCGTGGTGGAGCTGTCCCGGGCTTTCCGCGAAGAATAGAAGACTTGCCGCCTTGAAAGGGAAACATACCCCCTATGCGGGGCGCGAAGACCTTGAGGCCGGTCGAGTCCCTGTTCATGGGCCTCGGACAATCCGCAAAACTCAAGGCTGCAAGATGGTGAGGAGATGGAGGTCACGCGATTCCGCCGAGCGGCACAGCGGCGGCAGGCTGGCCGGTTACCTTGGCGAGAGATATATAGAAAAAAATGGAAGCCTTTCTGCAGTTATTCATCTCCCTTCGATGTCGGCGATACGACGGCGCGCCGGGCGGCGGGGCTGACGATCTGTAGTGATGAATACAGGGAAGAGCCGTCGCGGCGGGCTTTGCCGATAAGGAATTGAGGTGTGGCCATGGGATTCTGGGACGATTTCAGCGGTGAATACGAGAGCCTCTTCGACCGCGACCCCATGTACGCCGACGCCCTGCGGATCATGGAGCGGATAAGGGGGGTCCGGCGTGACCAGTCCTGGTGGATCTGACTTTTGGGGATGAAGGAAAAGGTAAAGGTTATAGCGGAAAGCCTCGGCGAGGAGTAGGTGAGGTGTGGCCATGGGATTCTGGGACGATTTCAGCGGTGAATACGAGAGCCTCTTCGACCGCGACCCCATGTACGCCGACGCCCTGCGGATCATAATGGAGTTGGTGGGGGATGCCAATCGCAAGCGCGTCCTCGACCTGGGATGCGGCTCCGGCACCCTGCTCGCCCTCCTCGCGGAGGAGAACCCCGACGCCGAGATATACGGCGTGGACCCCTCGGAGCGCATGGTGCAGGGATGCGTCAACCGCTTCCGGGAATATCCCAACGTGCACATCGCCATCGGCTCCGCCCTCAGGGTTCCGTTGCCCACCGATTACGTGCACTACGCGGTATCCAACCTCGCCCTTCACCACGTGCCCCCGGAGGACAGGATGGGATGCGCCGCCGAGCTGGCCCGCGTGATGAGGGCCGGCGGCAGGCTCATCTACGCCGACATGTTCTGCGACGTCGATGGGCCCGTGGACGATCCGGCGCGTGCCCGGGATATCATCCTCAAAATGGTGGGAAAGTCCCTCTACGACCTGGAGCACGGCGCCTTCGAGACCATGCTCCTGCACATCCAGGATATTCCCGCGGTGATAAAGGGGGAGGGCGAGTACTTCACCACCGATGCGGTGTGGAAAGAGCACCTGGAGGCGGCCGGCTTCCGGGGATTCGAGGTCATTCCCGTTGAGCCCGCCGAGTTCGGCTACCGCATCCTCACCGCCTTCCGCAAATAGCGCCCCAGACATGGGGGTCACGCCTCTTTTTATGTCTGGCGTGGGTTGGCGGCATCGGGGAGCCGGGCTTCGGGACGAGGAGGCAGGTCCCTGAAGCCGAGAAACGAGGCAACCATCTCAGCTGTCGGGCTTTCCGATATGGGTAAACGCCCAGGAATCGCTTTGCAGCGGAATGCTCTCTTTACCCATGGCGTCCTGCCTTGGCCGGCGGTCTGCTTGCGTCTTCGGTCGAATCCCGCGCCGTTTGTTGAAAACCGAGGAATAACCTCCAAAGCCTATGGTTTGCACGTGAGGCCGATCCCCCACCCCTTGCCATGGCGATCTGTGACTGACCCCGTAGGTTCAGGGCGGCAGCTTATCATCCGCCTTTGCTTGACGCCACTTGTTGAAAGCCCGAGACTGCCTCCTCTATTCGAGACCGTCGGAGGTGCAGGAGCATTCCTTGCCCAGCACCTTGGCCTCCGCCAGGTTGCCGGCCACGATGGGTAGGTCGAGGGGGTGGCTGTAGGGCGGGGCGTAGGCCAGGTCCAGTGACGACAGGTCGCCGGCGGTGAGGCCCGCTGAGACGCATACCGCCAGTATGTCCAGGCGCTTTTCCGCCACCGATTGGTAGTCCCCCACCACTTGGGCGCCTAAGACACGCCCCGTTTTTTCCTCCACCGTCACCCTTACCGTCATGCGTCCTCCGCCGCGGTAGTATCCAGGGAGCGCCGAGTCCTCCAGGGTGACGGAGCGCGCCTCTAGGCCCGCCTCACGCGCCTCCGTCTCGCCCAATCCCGTCTTGCCCGCCGTCATCTCGAAGGCCTTGAGGACGAAGGTACCCAAAACACCGGGAAAATCCCCCTCCCCGCCGGAGGCCGTCTCCGCCGCCGCGCGTCCCTGTTTGCGGGCTGTCGATCCCAGGGGTATCCAGGTCTCGGCTCCGGAGACGAGGTGGCGTGCGGTGGCGCAGTCGCCGCACGCCAGGATATCGGGGACGCTGGTGCGCATGGCCGCGTCAACCCGGATGGCGTCGCGCGCCCCCAGTTCTATCCTCGCCCTGCGCGCGAGCTCGCTCACGGGGCGGATGCCCATGGAGAGCAGCACCATGTCGGCCTCCAGCTCCCCCTGGCTGGTGGACACTCCCGTGACGGTGTCGCCGCTGCCGAGGATGCCCTCCACCCCGGCGCCCAGGTGCAGCGCCACCCCGTTGGCCTCCAGGTGAGCGCCGAGTTTCTCCGCCAGGTCGGCGTCCAGGGAAGGGAGAACGTGGTCGGACAGCTCCACCAGGTGCACCTCCATGCCCAAGCGTCGCAAGGCTTCGCACATCTCCAGCCCGATGGCTCCCCCTCCCACGATGACCGCGCGGTGGGGAGCCTGCAGGTCGATAAATGATTTCATCTCCAGGGCGTGGGTAAGGGAGCGCAGCACGAACACTCCCGTCAGATCACGCCCGGGGATGGGCGGGACAAACGGCGCCGCGCCGGTGGCGATGATAAGGCGGTCGTAGGGTATGGAGGACTCGCTTACTCCCTCCAGGTCGGCCACGCGCACCCTCTTGTTCTGGGGATCGATCTCGTTGACGCGATGGCGTAGGAAGACGCGGATGTTCTGCCTGCTCTCGAACTCCTCGGGCAGGCGCGCCAGCAACCTGCGCCAGTTGGGGCTGTGACCGCCGATGAAATAGGGCAGGCCGCAGCCAGCGTAGGAGATGAACTCGTCCTGGTCATAGATCTCGATCTCGGAGTCTGGGCAGCAGCGCCTGGCCTTGGAGGCCGCCGTCGCGCCCCCCGCCACCCCGCCGATCACCACTATCCTGCGCGGTCGTTCCATTCTTATCACGCCCTCCCTGTGAACAGAAGCTCGCTCCGGTTGTATAATGCTTATGATTCCCAGGCTGCCGAGGCCTAAAACGGATGGGCGTCGAACATGCCGGGCCGGCAAGCCGGGGCTGGCCCGTTCCGGACCGCGCGGCAGCGGCGGGGGGCCGGGTATACGTATGGAAAAAGCCGAAAAAGCCCGAAGGCGGCACACGATTCGCAGGATCGGGATCGAGAACCACCCAGGGGATCGGCCGGGGATAAAAGGGCCCATGTGTGACCGGCACGGCACGCGCGGGAAAGGGGGAAGGCGATGGGTGAGGCGTACATAGCCGGCGTGGCCATGACTGATATAGGATGGCACGAGGACGACCCCCACGACATGGGGGCCAGGGTCTGCGCCGAGGCGCTGCGGGACGCCGGCCTTCTGCCCGCGCAGGTCGATGGCCTGATCTCCACCCCACACGGCTACATGGCCGACACGCGCAAGATGATCGCCCAGAGGATGGCCGACTACCTGGGCATCACTTGCGGCCTCATGCTGGACGTGGACAGCGGCGGCAACTCCACCTCCGTGGCCGTGCACATCGCCCGCGACCGCATCCGGGAGGGGAAGATAAGCTCTTGCCTGGTCTTCGCCGCCCAGCGGGAGGCGCCCCCCAACCGCATCAAAGAGGACATTGTGGGGCACTTCCACCTCATCAAGGCCGCCAACTCCCTTTACGATTCCTATCAGGCCGCCTATGGCCTGATCAGCCCCCTGCCCTTCTACGCCATGGCCGTGCAGAGGTATATGAACCTGCACTCCATCCCCCCCGAGGACATCGCCGGGGTGGCGGCGCTGTTGCGCGCGCACGCCCTGAAGCACCCGCAAGCGGCCTATAAGGAGCCGCTGACCGTCGAGGAGGTGCTGGCGAGCAGCTTCGTATCGCCACCTATCCGCCGCCTGGAATGCTCGGAGATGCACGACGGCGCGGCGGCGGTGGTCATGGTGGGGGAGGAGCTGGCGCGGGGAAACCCCCGGGCGGTGCGCATAGCGGGCATGGCCGAGGCCCACGACCCCACCAGCTTCGCGCCCTACCGGGGGGAGATCTCCCGCTTCCCCTGCGTGGGACGGGCCGCGCGCGCCGCCCTGGAGGAGAGCGGGTACGCCCTCACCGATATCGACGTGGCCGAGGTCTACGGGGCTTTCGCGGGCATGGAGCCCATGATGTACGAGGAGCTCGGCTTCTTCGCTCCAGGTAAGGCCCCGGAGGCGGTGCGCGAGGGCCGCACCACCCATGGCGGCGAGGTGCTCCTCAACCCCAGCGGCGGCAGGCTCTCCCTGGGCCATCCCGCCTACGTCACCCCCCTGCTGGAGTTCATCGAGATAGTGCGCCAGCTCAGGGGAGAGGCGGGAGGGCGCCAGAGGCCGGGCGCCGCCGTAGGCCTGGTCCACACCGAACAGGGCTTCATCAACGGCTCCATCGTGGCCGTGCTGGATAAAGGCAGGTGAAAGGAGGTCCATGGTGCCCATGCCGACCTCGCCAGGGATGAGGGGGTGCCGCGTTTCAGGTCGAGGGGATGGTACGAAACCATGAGGGGTGGAGTATGGGCGCACCCATGTTTTAGCGCCCTCCTCCGCAAAGATGAAAAGATGAGGGGGTAAAGCATGGACACCAAACCCTACATACAGGACAGGGCGGCGCGGGAGTTCTTCTCCCTCCTGGAGCGGGGCGAGTTCCGCACCACCCGCTGCCGCTCCTGCGGAGAGGCGCATTACCCGCCGCGCGTGGTCTGCCCCGCCTGCCTGGGCGAGGAGATGGAATGGGTGGACCTGCCGCGCGAGGGAACCCTTCTCGCCTTCACCCAGCAGCGGGACGCCGTACGCTGCCGCAGGCCCGAGGTGCTGGGACTGGTGGAGCTGGAAGGAATAGGCAACGTATTCACCCGCATCGACGCCCCCCTCGAGGAGCTGCGCATCGGCATGAGGGTGGCCTTCAGCACCTGGACCTCCTCCGACGGCGTCGCCCTGCACCAGTTCCGCCCCCCTCGCGCTTGAGACCGACAAAGGCTTGGTGTCTCTCCCGCACTTCGAGCATGCCGTCAAGGTATAGTTGATCGCCGATAACTCCAGCCGTCCCCAATTACCCAAGGATAACGCATTCATGGAGAGGGAGGTCGGTCCGACAAGTACGAGCTCTGGGCCTTCCGGGAGGGATATACGGTGGAGGAGCTCAACCGCATCCTCGACGAGTGGAATTTCGTATACAATCACGTGAGGCCCCATCAGGGCCTGGGTTATCTCACCCCCATGGAGTTCCTGGCGCAATGGATGGAGGAGGGCAAGCATAGGGAGCTACTGTTCACGATGTAGTGAACCAGGACAAAGCCTTGACAAAAGACCCGCTTTTCGTGTTGACTGGATGTGACCTAGGAAAACATACTGATAGAAAAAGGGAAAGCGAGAGGATTGTATGGCTTTCCCTACACTCAAACGGCACATTGCCCCGTTACTTCGGGGTAATTGTCGGACTGTTGTTTAGAGCGCCTAAGGTCCGAAGAATTAACGCACAAGACGGGCGCGGGAAAATCGTAATCCTGGCGGGGAAGAAGGTTGCAATAATAGATGGTAAAAAATGGAAAATATCCTGTTGATTCAAGGCCGGCATGGCGCGATTCGTTCGGAGTCTAGCCGATTTTCGGCCAAGCGGCGGCCTAAGAGAATTTCCATGGAGCAATAGCTGCCCGGGTAAGGCCGGGAGCACGGAGCACTGGAGGCAGTATCGCGTGAGTGATGCGGCATCGTCGGCTGTAAAACGAAGCGCTTCATCGGTGGAGTTGAAAGATAAGTCGCCCGGAGACCGGTGGAGGGCGGTTTTCGAACCGTACGATCTCGAAACCTCCCACTTTCCTAGGTCGTTTCACCGCCTCCGGGCGCATACCAAACATATCCCCTTCGCGTTGGAGGATCAAGCAGTCAGGAGGTGAGCGATCGGTGGAGAAGAAGGGAGTGACACGGCGGCAATTCATCAAGTACGCGGGCGCCACTGCGGCCTTGCTGGGCTTGAGCGAAGCCCTGGTGCCGGAGATCGCCCGCGCTCTCGAGGAGCTGGCCTCGGGCAAGCCGCCGGTGCTGTGGATCCAGGGGCAGAACTGCACGGGCTGCTCCATCTCGTTCCTCAACACCAACTTCCCCAACGTGGCGGAGCTGGTGCTGGACAAGCTCTCCGTGCGTTACCACCCCAACGTCATGGCCGCCGCCGGCGACCTGGCCTTCGGGGTGCTGGAGGAGACGGCCAAGGAGCTCGCCGGCAAGTACGTGCTGGTGGTGGAGGGGCCGATCCCCACCGCCGAGGGCGGCGAGTACTGCACCTTCGGCCTGGAAAAGGAAACGGCGCCGTTCAACGGTTACCAGCGTCGCAAGGACAAGCCCATCGAGGCCTGGATGGAAGAGCTGGTTCCCGGCGCGGCGGCGGTTATAGCCTTGGGCAACTGTGCCTCCTTCGGCGGCATCCCCGCCGCCAACGCCTCGGTGACCGGAACCAAACCGGTACAGGAGATCGTGAAGGGCATAAGCAGGGACAAGCCGGTTATCAACATCGGGGGGTGCCCATCCCACCCGGACTGGTTTATCGGCACCGTCCTCGACTACCTCGTCAACAAAAGGGTACCCGAGCTGGACAAGCACGGTCGCCCCACGGCTTTCTTCGGCAAGCTGATTCACGAGAACTGCGAGAGGAGGGCCTCCTTCGACGCCGGGCTGTTCTTGGAGGACTGGAACGACAACAACCCGGACTTCAAGCTCTGCCTCTTCAAGATGGGCTGCAAGGGCCCGGTGACCTACGCCGACTGTCCCACCCGGCGCTGGAACTCCGGGGTCAACTGGTGCGTGGGCGCCAACGCTCCCTGCCACGGTTGCGCCGAGCCCACCTTCTACAAGGATCTCTCACCGCTCTACGAACCCCTGCCCAATGTCAATTTCCTGGGTATAAATACCACGGCGGAGACATTGGGCTGGGTGGCAGCGGGCGCTACGGCGGTCGGCATCGGAGCACACTACCTCTACAAGCAACTTGGTAAGAAGGTCCCCGAGGGAGGTGAGGGATAGATGGCGCAGCTCGTAAGCATAGACCCGGTGACGCGCATCGAGGGACACCTCCGCATCGACGTGGAGATCGAGGACGGGAAGGTCAAGGACGCCTGGTCATCGGGCACCATGTTCCGGGGTATCGAGATGCTGCTTAAGGGCAAACACCCCTTCGATGCCCAGCAGGTGACGGAACGCATCTGCGGGGTGTGCCCCCTGGTGCACGGCACCGCCGCTTCCTACAACCTGGACGACGCGCTGGGGGTGGAGCTGCCGGACAACGCACGGATCATCCGCAACCTCTGCCTGGGCGCGAACTTCATCCAGTCCCACATCCTTCACTTCTACCACTTGGCCGCCCTGGACTACGTGGACGTGGCGGCGGTGGTCGACTACTCGGGAAACAACCCGGCGCTGAAAGCCATAAAAGGCAAGGTGGCAGGGCTGGTGAAGGCGAACGACGTATATCCCTTCCTCCCGCGCTATAAGACGGACGATTACGTGAGCGATCCCGAGATCGCCACCGTTCTCGTCGGCCACTACGTGGAGGCACTGGAGATGCGCAAGAAGGCGCAGGAGATGCTATCCATTTTCTACGGCCGCATGCCGAGCTTCGTGGGGACCGTTCCCGGCGGGGTTACCGTGCAGCCGACCATCTCCAACATCGCCGCTTTCCGCGCCCGCCTGGCGGAGCTGCGCTTCTGGATCGACAACGTCTATGTGCAGGACATCCTCACCGTGGCCGGCGTTCCAGCCTACGAGATCTTCTTCACCGCGGGCGACTCCGGAGGCAATTACCTCGCCTACGGAGGCTTCGACGAGGATTCCAAGGGCACGGTGAAGTTCCTGCCGCGCGGCTGCATCATCGGCAACGAGGTGACTGCGGTGAAGGAGTTCGAAGAGGAAAAGGTCACCGAGTCGGTGAAGCACTCCTGGTACAAGGACGAGTGCGAGGGCCTGCACCCCAAGGAGGGCAAGACCGAGCCCGAGGTGGGCAAGGACGGCGCGTACTCCTTCCTCAAGGCGCCGCGCTACGACGGCAAGCCCATGGAGGTGGGTCCCATGGCCCGCATGCTGGTGCTGGCGGGCCTGGAGCTCTCGGGAAAGATCGCGGGCGAAAAGCAGAAGCTCATGCCGCTCATAAAGTCCCTGGGGCTGGACGCCAAGGTCATGGAACTGGCCACCGCCGGCAAGTTCGGCATCCTGCCGCGTCACGCTATGCGCGCCCTGGAGTGCAAGCTCCTGGCGGACCAGATGGAGGTGTGGCTGGACGAGCTCAAGCCGGGCGAGCCCATCTGGGACAAGAAGGATATCCCAGGCGAGTCCTACGGGCGTGGCCTGGTGGAGGGCCCCCGCGGCTCCCTGGGGCACTGGATCCACATCAAGGGCAAGAAGATCGAGAACTACCAGGCGATCGTGCCAACCACCTGGAACGCCGCGCCCCGCGACAAGGAAGGCAACCGCGGGCCCATCGAGACCGCGCTGCTCGGACTCCCGGTGCCCGACGCGGAGAACCCCATCAACGTGGTGCGCTGCGTGCGGTCTTTCGACCCCTGCCTGGCATGCGCCATCCATGTCATCCACCCCGAGCACAACGGCGTGAAAGAATTCCGCGTCTTTTAAGGAGGTGGGATGCGGATGAAGGAAAAAATACGCATCCCGGGTGCGGCGAAGGCGATGTACGCGATCTACCTGAGCGCCCTGGCGGTCTCCATCTACCTGGGCTTCAATAATCTCCACCCCTTCCTGGAGGGGTGGAGGTACCCCTGGCAGATGGGCATCGCTCAGACCCTGGGCCTGTTCTCCATCTGGACAATGGCCCTGACTGCGGGAGTGTACATCTACTACGCCACCCTGGGCAAGCCCAAGGGGTGGAACGAGCCCATGGGGTGGTACAGGATAGTCCTCGCCCTGCTGGCGATATGGTACTTCCTGCTCTCTTACGCTTTCTACCTCCCAAACAGCTGGATGAAGTGGCTTAACGACGCCTTCGGTGGGATCGCCAACACCTGGAAGGCATACGACGTCTTCCTATGGGTAGTTCTGCTGGCCAACGTCATCTACATCTACGCCCGCTGGACCAGGTCGGAAAGGTTCCCCCGCCTCGGGGCCAGGAGCGGGGAAGAGGGGGTGTGAAGATGTCCGGAAAGGCCGTTTTCAAGACCTTCGCCGGCGGCATTCATCCGCCCTACAACAAGGAGCTCGCCAAGGACAAGGCCATACGCGAATGCCCCGTGCCGGCCAAGGTGTACATTCCCCTCTCGCAGCATATCGGGGCGCCCAACGAGTCCCTGGTTGCGGCGGGAGACCATGTGGAGCTGGGCCAGCGCATCGGAGCCTCCGAGGCCTTCGTCTCCGCCCCCGTGCACTCCTCGGTGGCGGGCACGGTGAAGGAGATCGCCGAGGTTACCGGCTTCACCGGGGCCAAGGTGAAGTGCGTGGTCATCACGCCCGACGCCGAACAGCCCCAGTTCGCCAAGCAGCCGGGCAAGGATCTCGACGCCTACAGCGACGAGGAGATCCGAGCCATAGCCCGGGAAGCGGGGTTGGTGGGAATGGGGGGAGCCGCCTTCCCCACCCACGTAAAGCTCACCCCTCCCGCGGACAAGCCCGTGGACACGGTGATCATCAACGCCTGCGAATGCGAGCCCTTCCTGACCTGCGACCACCGCCTCATGCTGGAGCGGCCCGCAGACCTGGTGGCTGGCCTCAAACTGCTCATGAAGGCCGTGGGCGCCAGGGACGGCATCATCGGCATCGAGGCCAACAAGATGGACGCGGTGGAGGTGATGCGCGAGGCGGCCGGCGGCGTGGAAGCCGTCAAGGTCGAGGTGCTGGACGTCAAGTACCCCGAGGGGGCGGAGAAGATGCTCATATTCGCTCTCACGGGCAGGAAGGTCCCCCCCGGAAAGCTGCCGTCCGAGGTGGGATGCCTGGTGCAGAACGTGGGCACCGCCATCGCCCTCTACGAGGCGGCAGCCTGGGGCAAGCCCCTCTACGAGCGAGTGGTAACGGTGAGTGGGGACGGGATCGCGCAGCCGGACAACCTCCTGGTGAGGATAGGAACCCCCATCCAGGATCTCCTCGACGCCTGCGGAGGGACGAAGGGCAGCCTCGCCAAGGTCGTCATGGGCGGGCCCATGACCGGATGGGCTCAACCAGACGCCGCGGCACCGGTGGTCAAGGGGACCTCGGGCGTGCTCGCGTTGACCGCGGACATGGTGGACGTGGCCGAGGAGCATGAGTGCGTGCGCTGCGGCAAGTGCGTGGATGTCTGCCCCATGTTCCTGCAGCCCAACTTCATCGTGCAGGCGGTGAAGAGAGGGGAGTGGGACAAGGCGGAGATGTGGGGCGCGCTCGACTGCTTCGAGTGCGGATGCTGTTCCTTCACCTGTCCCGCCTACATCCCGCACGTTACCTACGTCCGCAAGGCCAAGGCCGACATAGCGGCCCTGAAGAAAAGATAGGGGAGGTGACGCGAATGGCTGGAAACCTGTTGACGAACGTCTCTCCTCACCTGCATAAGAAGGACGAGACCATCTCGCGCGCCATGCGGGACGTGCTCATCGCGCTCGCTCCGGCCGCGATATGGGCGATGGTGGTCTTCGGGTTCAACGTGGTGCTCGTCCTCGCCGTGAGCTGCGCCGCCGCCGCTCTGGCCGAGGTGGTCATGCGCAAGCTGCGCCGCCGCAAGATCACCCTCAAGGACTACAGCGCCATGGTCACGGCGGTGCTCTTCGCCTTCCTGCTCCCGCCCACCACGCCGCTCTGGGTAGTGGCCATAGGCTCCTTCATAGCCATAGCGGTGTTCAAAGAGCTCTTCGGGGGCCTGGGCAAGAACGTGCTCAACCCGGCCGTCACCGCCAGACTGCTGCTGTGGATCACCCCCATGGCGGTGTACACCACCAGGTTCGTACGGCCCTTCTACTGGAAAACCACCGGGTTCTTCACCCCCATCGCCACCAGTTTCAGCAAAGGGGTCACTTCCTTCCAGACCCTGGCGGGCAACCAGACGGACCTGGCGGTGGCGGCAACCCCCTTGTCCTTGCTCAAGTCGGGGCGCTGGGGGGTGGACGTGCTCACGGGGCCTACGCCCATCGGCGCCACCTGGACCAACAGCGCCGGGAGGCCCACCCTAGGGTCGTTGTTCCTGGGGCTTAAGAGCGGTTGCATAGGCGAGGTGTCGGTGCTGCTCCTTCTGCTGGGAGGCCTTTATCTGATATGGCGCGGCACCATCGACTGGCGCATACCCACGGGGATCATCGGCAGTTTCCTGCTGCTCAACCTGGTATTCTGGAACCAGCCCCTTTACAACCTCTTCACGGGCGGGCTTTTCCTCGGAGCCTTCTTCATGGCCACCGACTGGGTGACCAGCCCGGTGACCAGGAGGGGCAAATGGATCTACGCGGTGGGCATCGGGGTAACGGTGTTCCTTATAAGGATGCTCCACTACCGGCCCGAGGGAGTGGCCATCGCCATCTTCATGTGGAACATCGGGACCCTACTCATCGACCGCTACGTCGCGCAGCCCAAGTTCGGCGAGGTCGGGGTGGGGGTGCTCAACAAGCTCCCGATCCTGCCGGAGCCGGTGCCGGCGCCCGCGAAAAAGGAGGCGTGAGCCGAGATCGGGATTTGAGGACGGAAAGCGGAGCGACAGGGGGCGATCCCGCGGGGGTCGCCCCGTCATCTATAAGGGTTCGCCATGGATAGTGATGGAGAGGAGAACAAGCCCGGGGCCGCTTGCGTGGTGATCGGCATCGGCAATCCCCTGCGCGGCGACGACGGGGTGGGAGTGCGAGCGGTGGAATCCCTGCGCGGCTGTCTGCCGGATGGGGTGGATCTGGTGGAAGGGATGATCTACAGCCCCGATCTCCTGCCCTATCTCGAGGGGCGCGAAAAGGCCGTGTTTATCGACGCCATCGACGCGGGGGAGGAGCCGGGGGCGGTGTTCCGCTTCTCGCCGCGGGAGGTGAGGCAGGAGCGGGGATCGCCGTCGCTCTCCCTGCACGATTTCGGCCTCTACGAGCTCATCGCCTCCGCGGAGCTGCTGGAGCAGTGCCCGGAGGAGATAACGGTTATCGCGGTGCAGGTCAAAAGCCTGGAGGCAGGAACGGAGCTGTCTCCGGAGGTAGAGAAAGCCCTGCCCCACGTGCGGCGTCTGGTCCTGGAGGAAGTCGAGAAGGCGGGCGGCGGCGAGGCCTTCATGGAGATAAACCTCCGGGGTATCGTCCAGGGCGTGGGTTTCCGCCCCTTCGTCTATCGCATCGCGCGCGAGCGCGGGTTGGCCGGGTGGGTGGTCAATACCCCGGAGGGGGCGCGCATCAGGGTAGCGGGTGGAAAGGAGGCCCTCGACTCCTTCCTGAGCGCCTTGCGGGAAGAGGCGCCGCCGGCGGCGCTGATCGAGGAGGTCGGAATCGAGGAGGTGCCACCCTTCCAGGCAGTATCATTCCAGATAATGGAAAGCAGCGGCGAGGGAGAGAAGGTGACCCTGGTCTCCCCCGACCTCGCCACCTGCGCAGACTGTCTGCGCGAGCTCTTCGATCCCTCGGACCGCCGCTACCGCTATCCCTTCATCAACTGCACCAATTGCGGACCCCGCTTCACCATCATCGCCGACATCCCTTACGACCGACCGTTCACGACCATGGCTCCGTTCAGGATGTGCGCGGATTGCGAGCGGGAATACCGCAATCCCTCGGACCGCCGTTTCCACGCCCAGCCCAACGCCTGTCCCGACTGCGGCCCGCGCCTGTGGCTGGAGGACGCGACGGGTGCCGCCGTTGACGGGGACCCGGTATGCGAGGCGGCGAGGCTGCTGCGCGAGGGCATGATCGTGGCGGTGAAGGGGCTGGGCGGATTCCAGCTCGCCTGCGACGCCACCTCCGACGAGGCGGTGTCCAGGTTGAGGGGGCGCAAGCGCCGCTACGCCAAGCCCCTGGCGGTGATGGTTAAGGATCTGGAGGAGGCCCAGCGGCACTGCCTGGTGAGCGAGGAGGAGGCGGAGCTGCTCTCGTCCCCGCGGAGCCCCATCGTCCTCCTGGAGGGGAGAGAGGGCTCGCCCATATCCCGCGAGGTGAACAGGGGCCTGCGGCGCCTGGGGGTCTACCTCCCCTACACTCCCCTGCACCACCTGCTGCTGCGTGAGGCGGGCATCCCCCTGGTCATGACCAGCGGAAACTTAAGCGAGGAGCCCATAGCCAAGGGCAACGAGGAGGCCAGGGAGAGGTTGGCGGGCATCGCCGACTACTTCCTCCTCCACGACCGCGATATCCTGGTGAGATACGACGACTCCGTGAGCATGGTGCTGAAAGGGCGGGAATACCCTGTCCGCAGGGCGCGCGGTTACGCTCCCTACCCGGTGACGCTGGCGCGGGAGTCGCGAACGGAGGTGCTGGCGCTGGGCGCCGAGCTGAAAAACACCTTCTGCTTCTTGCGGGGAAGGCACGCTTTCGTGGGCCAGCATATCGGGGACCTGGACGACCGCGAGACGCTGCGACACTACCAGGAGGCCATGGAGGCGGTACGCCGCCTTTTTTCTCTGCGGCCCGAGGTGGTCGCCCACGACCTCCATCCCGACTACATCACTACCCAGCTCGCGGGGGAGTTCGGCCTATCCCTGGAGGGGGTGCAGCACCACCACGCCCACGTGGTGAGCTGCATGGCCGACAACGGGCTGGAGGGAAAGGTCATCGGCGTCTCCTGGGACGGCACCGGCTACGGCCCCGACGGCACGGTGTGGGGAGGAGAATTCCTGGTATGTGACGAGGAGGGATACGAGCGCGTGGCCCATCTACAGGCTTATCCTATGCCGGGGGGGGACGTCTGCGTGAAGGACATCTTCCGCATGGCCTTCGGGGTGTTATGGGGCGTCTGCGGGGATGAGAAGGAAGCCATGGAATTATATGCCAGGATTTTTCCCGCGCGAGCGGGCCTGGCGGGGGCGCTGGCGGCGCAGGCGGAGAGCGGCTTCAACGCCCCGATGACCTCCAGCGCGGGGAGGATGTTCGACGCGGCGGCGGCGCTGGCGGGCCTGCGGGACGAGGCCTTCTACGAGGGCCAGGCCGCGTGCGAGCTGGAGGCTGCGGCCGCGGCGGAGGCCCGACCCTATCGCTGGGAGCTGGACGCCGTTTCCTTTCCCTGGAAGATAGACACGAGGCCGTTGTTCTCGGCGCTGCTGGAGGACGTCGCGAGGGGGGTTGGGATTGGAGAGATCGCGGGACGTTTCCATGCCGCACTCGCGGAAGCGTTGGTCGCGGTATGCATGAGGCTGGGCCGGGAGACCGGGGTCGGCCGCGTGGTCCTCAGCGGCGGGGTCTTCCAGAACGCCCTGCTCACAGCGGCGGTGACGAGGGGTCTGGAGGCGGAGGGCATGGCGTGTCACCTGCACCGCAGGGTACCATGTAACGACGGGGGGATATCCCTAGGGCAGGCGGTGGTGGCGGCGTGCCGTCGCGGATAAGCGTAACAGGAAAAAGGAGGAAGAGGAGATGTGCCTGGCGGTTCCCGCCGAGGTCGTCGAGCTGTTGGAGGACGGCCTCGCGCTCATCGAGATAGGGGGGGTGCGCAAAGAGGTCAGCCTCATGCTGGTGGACGGAGTGGAGGCGGGCGATTTCGTCCTCGTGCATGCCGGTTTCGCCATCGAGAAGGTTGATCCCGAGGAGGCGCGAAAGACCCTGGAGATACTCGAGGAGTACGCGCGCCTGGACGAGGCGTGAGGGGGGCATAAAGGGAGACCCATGAGGTTTATCGACGAGTACCGCGCCCCGGAGCTGTTGCGCGGACAGCTGGAGAAGATACGCGCCTTCGGGTCGCGTGCATCCTTCATGGAGGTGTGCGGGACCCATACCATGGCCATCTCCCGCGCGGGACTGCGACCGCTGCTGTCCGGCAGCGTGGAGCTGGTTTCCGGCCCGGGTTGCCCGGTATGCGTCACTTCGGAGGCGGACATAGGCCGGGCCGTCGCCCTCGCGGGTCTGGAGGACGTCACCCTGGCCACCTTCGGGGACATGATGCGCGTGCCTGGACCGCAAGGGACCCTCTCCGAGGCGTCCTCGCGGGGGGCCGCGGTGAAAGTGGTCTACTCCCCCCTGGAGGCACTACGGATGGCGAGCGAGGAGACCGACCGCAAGGTGGTCTTCCTGGGGGTGGGTTTCGAAACCACCGCGCCC
Source organism: Candidatus Solincola daggyaiensis (assembly GCA_015711825.1). Taxonomy (GTDB): domain Bacteria; phylum Actinomycetota; class Geothermincolia; order Geothermincolales; family RBG-13-55-18; genus Solincola_B; species Solincola_B daggyaiensis. The sequence goes on along the minus strand of JACVJD010000003.1, from coordinate 10,764 downwards.
GCGGTGGCCGCCTCCCTCATGCGCGCCAAGAGGGACGGCGTCTACAACTACTTCGTCCTCAGCCTGCATAAACTGGTGCCGCCGGCCCTGCGCGCCCTGCTCAATATGGAAGACTTTGCCATAGACGGCTTTCTCCTCCCGGGGCACGTGAGCGCCGTTCTCGGCGCGCGGGCCTACTCCTTCCTGGCCGACGAGTATGGCCTGCCCGGCGTGGTAGCGGGCTTCGAGGCCGCGGACATCCTCCGCGCGGTGTGTCTGCTTCTGGAGATGAGGGAGAGGGGAGAGCCCGCCATCGCCAACGAGTACGCGCGGGCGGTACGGGAGGACGGCAACCCGAAGGCGCGGGAGATCATGGAGGAAGTCTTCGAGCCCGCGGATGCGGAGTGGAGGGGACTGGGCGTCATCCCCGCGAGCGGCTTGGCTCTGCGGGAAGAATACCGCTCCCACGACGCCGGGTCCTGGGGGGTGGAGGCGCCGGAGGCGGCAGGGGACAAGGGATGTCGCTGCGGGGACGTGCTGTGCGGCAGGATCAAGCCCATGGACTGCCCTCTCTTCGCCCGCGCCTGCACCCCGGAGAGCCCGGTGGGGCCCTGCATGGTCTCCACCGAGGGCACCTGCGCCTCTTACTACCTCTACGACTTCCGGGAAGGTGAGCTCTTTGCCCGATAAGGTCATTACCATGGCCCATGGTGGGGGAGGCTCCCGCATGTTTCCCCGCTCGGGGAGGAGATACCGGGACGGTGAACGGAGGAGGCTTTGCCTGAGAAGGTAATAACCATGGCCCACGGCGGGGGGGGCTCCCGCATGCTGGAGCTGCTGGAAGAGGTGGTCTTCCCAGCCCTGGGAGGGGGAACGCTGCTCGATGCCGAGGATGCCGCCGCTCTTTCCCTGCCCGGACTGGAAGCCGGAGGAAGGATCGCGTACACCACCGATTCCTTCGTGGTCAGACCCCTCTTCTTCCCCGGAGGAGACATAGGCAAGCTGGCGGTGTGCGGCACGGTAAACGACCTCTCCATGCGTGGCGCCCGCCCCCTGTTCCTGACCTTGGGACTGATCCTCGAGGAAGGGCTCGCCTTCAAGACGCTGGAGAAGGCGCTGGTATCGGTGCGCCGCTGGGCGGGCGAGGCGGTAGTATCGGTCGTTGCCGGGGATACCAAGGTAGTCGAGAAAGGCGCAGCAGACGGCATGTATATGAACACCTCCGGCATCGGCGTGATCCCCCCCGGACGCCATGTTTCCATCCGGGGCGCCCGCCCCGGAGACGTGCTGATTGTGAGCGGCTGCGTGGGCGACCACGAGGCGGCCGTGCTCAGCCGCAGGGAGGCCTTCGACTTCCGCGTGGAGGTGGAATCCGACTGTGCTCCCCTCAACGGCTTGGTGGAAGCCATGCTGGAAGCGGCCGGGGGGAAGGGCGCGGATACCGGGAGAGAAACTCCGGGCGGCAGGGCCTACTCGCGGGACGGCGAAGCGGCGGGATTACGAAGCGGCCGTCGTGAAAATGGCCGCTCCTCGAACAAGACGGAACCGCCTGCCGAGCCAAGCCATGATGGGGCGTGCGCGGTACACGCGCTTCGTGACCCCACCCGCGGGGGCTTGGCGGCTTCGCTTAAGGAGATGGCGACCGCCTCGGGAGTGGTCTTCGAGGTCGTCGAGGCGGATGTCCCGGTGAGGGAGGAGGTACGGGCCTTCTGCGAGGTGCTGGGTCTCGACCCCCTGCTCCTGGCCAACGAGGGCAAGCTCCTGGCTGCGGTGGCGGAAGAAGCGGCGCCGGTGGTGCTGGCGGCCATGCGCGCCCATCCTCTCGGAAAAAACGCCGCCGTCATCGGCAGGGTGCTCGAGGGACGCGCCGGAGAGGTAAGCCTCCTCACCCCCCTGGGCTCTAACCGCCTGCTGCGCATGCCCTCCGGCGAGCACTTCCCCAGGATCTGCTGATATGAATCTCTAACAAAACAAGGAAACGGGGATGGAACGGCCAAATATATGTAGGGAGTAATTGGTAAGAAAAGCTGCCGATCAGCGGGGGATTGAGGGAGAGGGAAACGATGGCCATAGGCCGTATCCCCGAATTCATCCGCTCACATTACGAGATACATGAGTGGAAGCACGCATGTGCCATCCTGAGTCAGGATTTCCCAGACGAATGGGAAGAGATCGCGGATGTCCTCACCAGGTTTCGCCTCCTGCGCAGCGACATTACAAAGCCAGGAGGGCGACTCTCCCCTATATCGGAGAAGTTCAACTCCATGTTCGCGGCGAGAGGCTGGGTCGAGAGGGGTTTCGACACCAAGATGGTTGTCGACGAGGACGAGATAAAGTCGCCGACTCACAAGGTGGATTGCTATAAGAACAGGGTGGCTATAGAGATCGAGTGGAACAACAAGGATCCGTTCTATGACCGGGATTTGAACAACTTCCGCCTCCTGTTCGAGCTGCGTGTCATCAGCGTCGGTATAATAATAACCAGATGCGATGAATTGCAGGAGGTCTTCGAAGAATTGGGAAAAGGAGCCTCGTACGGAGCATCGACGACGCACATGAGCAAACTGCTGCCGCGTATCGAAGGCGGTGGAGGAGGAGGGCGCCCGGTGCTGGTATTCGGCATCTCCAGGAGGTTGTACGTTGAGGATTGAGGAATGGGAAATCGGTAAATCCGCTGGAAGCGCCGCAAGAAACACCGCAAGCGACCTGCTTGAGCTGGGGACGGGAAGATTCGGCACCATCCTTGCCGATCCGCCGTGGCAGTTCATGAACAGAACCGGAAAGATGGCGCCGGAGCACAAGAGATTGAAGAGATACGTGACCATGTCCCTGAAGGAGATAGCGGAGCTGCCGGTTTCCCGGATCTCGGCGCCCCAGAGCCATCTCTACCTCTGGGTTCCGAACGCCCTGATACTCGAGGGACTTGAGGTCATGAAGAGCTGGGGGTTCAATTACAAGACCAACCTGGTATGGTACAAGATCCGAAAAGATGGCGGCCCGGACGGTCGTGGCGTGGGATTTTATTTCCGCAACGTCACGGAGCTGGTGCTTTTCGGCGTGCGGGGCAATCTGAGAACCGCGAAGCCGGGAAGAACCCAGGTCAATATCATTCGCAGCAGGAAGCGCGAGCACTCCAGAAAACCGGACGAGCTCTACGATATAATCGAGCGTTGCAGCCCCGGCCCCTACCTGGAATTGTTCGCGCGGCACGGTCGGCCGGGATGGTTCCAATGGGGCGATGAAGCACCCGGTCAAGAGGGATGCGAGGTCATCGCCTTCAAGAAGGGGCCTATGGAGCTCTTCGAGATTATCAACTAGTTTTTTATTCTTGTACAGCTATTTCCGCGACTGCTCCCAGATCTTTACCCATTCCTCCTCGGGGAACTCGGCGAACTGGATGAGGGTGCCCATGCCCTCACGGGGATGGATGTAGCACTCCTTCCATAATTCATTGGAGGTGTTGATGTCGAAGGGGTTAAGTCCGCGCGAGCGCAGGTGCTCCACCATCTCCTCGATGTCGCGCACCTTGAAGGTGAGGTGGTGCACCCCCTCGCCGCGCTTCTCTATAAAGCGGTTGACGAAGGAGTCGGGGTCGTCGGCATAGACCAGCTCCAGCATGCTCCCCGATCCCATGAGAAAAGTGGTGAAGCGGAAGCCGCCCCACTCCATGTCGAAGACCTCCTTCGCCCCTAGCACGTTGGTGAGGTAGTTCGCCGCCCGGTGCTTATCCCTCACCGCGAACGCCACGTGATCCAGTTTCTCCACCAGGTCCATGTCATCCCTCCTTCCCAGCGGTTATCGCTGCTGCTCCAGGTACTTCATGAGCTGCATGGTGAGCATGTAGGACTGGTTGCGGTTCTCCATCATCAATGCCTCGTCCATGCAGGAGGCGTTGAGCCCCGCGTTCAGGGCCTCCTTGGTGAGGTGCAGCGCGAAAGGGCTCTTGTAGGCGAGGTTCTGGGCCAGGGCGCCGGCCTGGGCCAGGAGCTCGTCCCGCTCGCACAGGCGGTCCGCCAGCCCGATGCGCCAGGCCTCCTCGGCGGGCACGCGGTCGCCGGTGTAGCACATCTCCGCCGCCTTGCCGAAGCCCACCAGGCGCCACAGCAGGTAGCTCGAGGCCAGGTCCGCACCGCCCACGCCGATGTTGATGTAGGCGGCGCAGAAAACCGCGTCGCGGCTGGCGATGCGGATGTCCGAGGCCATGGCGAAGGACATGCCCGCCCCCATGGCGTAGCCGTGCACGGCGGCGATGATGGGCTGGGGGCAGGTGCGCATGAGTTTGAGGATGCCCGAGAATCGCGCCTGTTTGCGGTAGATGTTCTCGGGGGTCATCCCCTCCGCGGAATAACCCTCCGTGGCGTCCTTGAGGTCAAAGCCGGCGCAGAAGCCCTTCTCGCCCGCCCCGGTGAGGATGATCACGCTGGTGTCGAAGTCCTGCTGGCGCCGCTCCCAGAAGTCCAGCAGCTCTTCCATCATCTGCCGGTTGACGGCGTTCACCGACCTGGGGCGGTTGAGGGTCAGGGTCCCCACCGGCCCCTCCACCTCGTAGATGAGCGTCTCGTAATCCATGGGCCCTCCTTTTCAGTCCAGCGACTCGAGAAAAGCCGCCATCATCTGCTTGACCTGCGACTCGGAATAGAACTTGGGGTCAACCATATCCGCCTCCAGGATGACCCCGCGCACCCCCGTCTCCGCGGTGATGCGGCGGGCGATCTCGTACTCCCCCAGGCAGTAGCTCTTGCAGGAATGGTTGGAGTGGATGACGAAGCCGTCGATGGCGTATTCACGTATATAGTCCACGTACATGGCCGCCCGCCAGGGCAGGCGCAGGTTGGGCATGACCATCTGGTAGCATTCCGCCAGGCTCTCCAGGGGGCGGTAGGGGTCGAACTCCCCCCGCCAGACGTTGGTGTAGGTGTCCACCGCGAAGCAGGCGCCCAGCTCCGCGCAGAAGCCGAAGAAGTCGCGCAGGGCGTACCAGGGCGGGATGTGGTCCCAGAGCAGGCGGTAGCGCTCGCCCTCCACCGCGCCGATCCCCGCCTCCACCCGCTCCCGCACCTGCGCGAGCATCTCCTGGTAATATCTGTAAGCCGTCTCCGTGCCGCGCAGGGTGACGATGAGCGCCATGTGCAGGAACATGTCCGGCGAGTTCAGGGGGCAGGGGCGGGCCTTGCGCAGCTCCTGGATCTCGGTCCACAGCCTGGCGGTGTCGCTGGACAGACGCAAGGTCTCCCACAGGCGGTCGCGGTCCACCTCCCGGCCCAGGATGTCCCCCAGATCCGCGATGATGCGTTCCAGCTGGCGCACCAGGTATTCTTTTTCCCGCGGGGTTGGCTCCCCGTCGCAGTAGGGGGTGTCGAAGAAGAGCAGGGGCACGCGGAAGCGCCGGCTGAGCACCTCGTACCACTTGAACATGGTGCCGCAGCCGTTGTTGCAGGCGAGCAGGAGGTCGGGAGCGGGCAGCGCTCCCAGCGGCCCCTCGCCCCGTTCCGTGGAGGCGATGGTGCAGCGGGCGTAGGAGCACACGCAGTCGTCGAAGCCCAGGTCCCCGGCGGCGGAGCAGAGGTCCCCTCCCAGGCGCTGCGCCCCGATCATGGCGCCGTAGTTCTCGGGAAAGATGGGGATGACGTCCGCCGCCAGCAGCAGCTCCACCGGGGCCCCCGAGGTGACCCAGGCCTTGGGCCTGTCGGAGGTGAAGGCCTCGGTGTAGTAGGCGGTCATGGTCTCCTTCATGGTTTCCTCGCAGGGCAGCTTCAGCCTCTTGCCCATCGCCGTCACCTCCCCTCGCTCATCATCTCGGATAGCGCCTGCAGCCGCGTGCGCATCTGGCCGGTGGGGGCGAAGGGATGCTCGAGGTCCAGCCGCACCGAGGGGATGCTCTCGGCGTCCAGCCTCCGCTTCAGCCCCGGGTAGTCGAAGGAGTGGAACTCGCAGAAGGCCTGCTGGACGAAGACCACCCCTCGCGCGCCTCCGGCCGCGATCCCCGCCAGCAACTCCTCCTCGCGGCGGTTGTCGGGGTCGCGCTTGGTGGGGCAGGGGCGCCGCCGCAGGTAGCGCTCGGCCAGGGCGCGCAGCGGGTCCCCGCTCTCCCGCACCGTCCCGGCGGCGAAGCGGGAGGCGGTGCAGAGGTCGTCCCAGACCACCTCGAGACCGTACTCCTCCAGCAGGTCGAAGAACTCCAACTGCGGAACCGGTCCTCCCACCAGAGCCACCTTGATGCGCCCTATACCCGGCGCCGCCAGTCTCGCTTGTTCTTCGTATCCGGCCGCGTCGGGGCGCGAGGGATCCTTGAATGGTCGGGAAGCGGCAGGGTGCGAAACACCCTTTCCTTCAAGTGGTGGCGAAAAGTATGCGGGTGGGGTGAAAAGGCGCGGGGCTTCCCTTTTCCCGCCTGGGGGCGGCGGGGAGGAAGGTTGTGGACATGAAAGATGAGAAGCGGGCGAAAGCGATTCTTCCAGGCTGGCGGATAAGCGCGAGGGTGCACCCATGAGGTCGAGAAAATCCTCGGGATCCATTAGCTGGAAAGCCAAATACGCCGAATATAGCGTGCGATTGTCGAAACCCAGGGCACGCAGCCCGGCGAGGGCGTTGCGGCAGCGGTTGTAGAGGCGGATGCTCTGGAACAGCCTCTCGCCGCTAACCTCTTCCCCGGCGAGTTCCTCGAGCGCCTCCTTCAGGGCGCCCGTCTCCGCGAGCATGAAATCCGCCGCCTCGGAGGTATGGGTGACGGTGGGCACCATGAGCCGCAGCACGCGCATTCTCGGCGCGGCGGACCCCACCAGGTCGGAGAGGTTGCGGATAGTGTCGCAGGTGTGAGGCATGACCACCGCCGAGAGGTGGGCGTAGGTGCCGTCACCCAGCCCCTCCAGGAGGCTGCGGGCGAAGGAACAGCAGAAGGGCTGCATGTACCTGCCGGCCACCTCGCCGGGGGGCGGCCCCTGCAACAGGCGCACGGGAGTGAAACCCGCGGCGTGGATAAGCTCCACCGGCACATAACCGCAAAAATAGCCGATATAAGGGGTCAGGTCTTGTTTTTTGCATACTCCGTTAATATTGGTAATATTTCCCAATTTACTCTCCTCCAACCAGCGCTTTTATTAACGACAGCTCGTCTCAGATACGCACAAAGCAAGACCTGACCCCATCAGTAGCCGGTCTCCTCCTGGAGCATGCGCACCAGTTCCTTCTTGACGATCTTGCCGATGGGGTTGCGCGGCAGGCTCTCCATGATCACCACCCGGCGCGGCACCTTGAAGCGGGCCAGCTTGCCGGAGAGAAACTCCACCAGCTCGCCCTCGGTGAGGGAGGCGCCGGGCTTGAGCGTCACCACCGCCACCGGGATCTCGCCCAGCCGGGCGTCGGGCTGCGGCACCAGGGCCGCCTCGGCGATGGCGGGGTGGGTGTACATGAGCTCTTCCACCTCGCGGGGGAAGACCTTCTCGCCCCCCACGTTGACCATCTCCTTCTTGCGGTCCACCATGAAGAAGTAGCCGTCCTCGTCGTAGTACCCCATGTCCCCGGAGTGCAGCCAGCCTCCGCGTAGCGCCGCCTCCGTCTCCTCGGGGCGCTTGTAATACCCCTTCATCACCAGCGGCCCCCGGATGACCAGCTCGCCCACCTGGTTGGGCCCGAGGAGGTTGCCCTCGTCATCCATCACCCCCACCTCCACTCCGGGGTGGGCGAGGCCCACGCTACCCTCCTTGTAGGGCATGTTCATGCGCTGGATGGTGGCGGAGGCGGAGCATTCCGTGAGCCCCCAGGCCTCGAGGATCTTTATGCCGAAGGCCTCGGAGGCGTCCTTCATGAGCTGCGCCGGCATGGCCGAGGCCCCGGAGATGCCGATGCGCAGCGAGGAGAGGTCGTACTTCTCCCGCTCGGGGTGGTGGTAGAGCATGAAGTACATGGCCACCACCATGGGCAGGAAGGTGACGCGGTGCCGCTCGACGGCCTGGAAGACCTCCTCGGGGTTGAAGGGGTCGAGGAGCACGAAGCAGGTCCCCACCCGGAAGCAGCAGAGCATGACGGTGATGCCGTAGCCGTGGAACATGGGCACCACCATGAGGGCGCGGTCCTCCTCCACCAGCTCCAGCACCTGGATGATGGCGTCGGCGTGGAAGAAGAGGTTGCCCTGGGTGAGCATGGTCCCCTTGGGGACCCCGGTGGTACCGGAGGTATAGAGGATCTCCGCCACGTCGTCCTCGCTTACCGCGGCCTCCACCGGCGCGTCCGAGGCACCGTCTTCCAGCTCCTGGAAGAGCAACCCCTCGGGGTAGGGCGCGGTGACGATGAGGTGCCGGAAGAGCGGAGGCTTCTCCTCGATCTTCGAGAAGAACTCCGCGAAGGTGGGGGTGGCCACTAGGGCCACGGCGTCCGAGTCGCGCAGCAGGAACTCGAGCTCCCTTTCCTTGTAGAAGATGTTCACCGGGACCGCCACCGCCCCCAGGTAGGCGCAGGCGAAGTAGGCCACGATGAACTCGGGGCAGTTGTTGAGCATGATGGCCACCTTGTCGTCGCGCCCCAAGCCCAGGCCCGCCAGGGCATTGGCGAAGCGCACCACCCTGGCCTCCAGTTCGCGGTAGGTGATGGGCTGGTCCTTATAGATCACCGCGGGGCGGTCGCCCGTCTCCGCCGCCCGCGACTGCAGCAGCTCCCTCAAGGTCATGGCCCGTCACCTGCCCCATCTTACTGTCATCAGCCGGTCCGAATGGTCATGGCATAAAGCCCTCAACGCCGTTCCCGGCCACCTGCCCGACTTTGTCGCCATGAACGCGCTCCAACCGTTTTCGCACGAGGACTTCCGACTCATGACGATCCCTCTACCCCATCTTGAGCAGCACTTTGAGGTGGCTGCGGCGGTTCTCCTCGAAGTGGTCGAAGAAGTCCACGATGTCGTCGAAGGGGATGACGTCGCTGATCACCTGGCCGGGGTGCAGCTCGCCCTTTCCCATCAGGTCCACCACTTCCTTCATCTCCACGTTGTAGCCCAAGGTGGCGAAGTAGGTATATTCGCCGGCAAAGGCGGCCAGCAGCATGAGGGGATAGGTGGGCGATTCATAGAAGGCGAAGCCCAAAATGCCGACGCGGCCGTTGCGGCGGGTGGAGTAAACGGCGGTGTCCAGGGTGGCCGCGCTGCCCACGCAGTCGAAGCTCACGTGCGCGCCCACGCCCTCGCAGATCTCGTACACCTTGCCGAGGACGTCTTCCGTCTCCGGGTTGATGACATGGGTGGCCCCCATCTCCAGCGCCTTCCGGCGTCTGATCTCCAGGGGCTCGCTGACCACTATCTTCTCCGCCCCCTTGTATTTCGCCACGTTGGCCAGGAGCAAACCCACCGGGCCCGCTCCCACGATGTGCACGCTCTCACCCGGCCTCAGCCCGGAGCGCTTCACGGCGCGATAGACCACCGAGGTGGGCTCCACGGTTGCGGCCTCCTCCAGGCTCACTCCCTCGGGGAGCTTATAGACCCCCTTGTAGTGAAGGGGCACGTACTCGGCGAAGGCGCCGTGGATGTGCATGCCGTGGGCCTGGGCGCCCGGGCACAGGTTCCACAGGTTTTCTTTGCAGTAGGCGCATTCCCAGCAGGGATAGTAGGGCAGGCCGGTAACCGGGTCCCCTTTGGCCAGGCCGGTCACCTTCTCCCCCACCTCCTCCACCACGCCCGAGAACTCGTGCCCCAGGGCCAGCGGCGGGTTGAAAACCGTCTGCGGGCCGTAGAGGTACTCGAAAACGTCGGTGTGGCAGATACCCGCATAGGCCACCTTGATCTTCACGTCCTCCGGCCCCACCTCCGGCTCCGGGATGTCCTCGATCCGCATGTCCCGCTGCGCGTGCCAGACAGCCGCTTTCATGGCTCTTCCCCCTTTCCCGTGCGCTACTTTACTTGTTCCTAAATCATCTCGCCGGGTTTCCCCAGCGGACAGCCGCTTTCATGGCCCTTCCCGCGTTTTATACCTGGATACCCGCCTCGGGGTACCGGCAATCCATATATGCGAGAGGTGTTTACCTCCGGATCGCGCACGCCTTTCCGTCTGGCCGGGAGTTTGCGAAAAGCCTGCCCCTGACCGACGGGCCGAACATTTCATATTATGTACTATTATATTCTCTCACCTGTCGTTCACCACGGGCGCTTGAGGTGCTCCAGATACGCTACCCGGTCCTCGAGGGTCTCCACCACCGTGCGCAGCACGTTCAGGAAACCCCTGATGTCATCCTCATTCACCTTCTCCCAAACCGGGAAGAAGAGGGCCTGGCGGTGACTGACGATGTTGTCGATCAACTTACGCCCCTTGGGCGTGAATTTGAGTATGGTCTCCCGCCGATCGTTCTTCCCCTTTTCCCTCTTTATAAGGCCTTTCCTCTCACAGCGATTCGCCACTTGGGTGAGGGTGGAGTTGTTGAGGGAGAGAAGCTCCGCCATGTCTTTCATGCGCAGATCCTCGCGGAAGCGTAAAAGCAGTAGGAGGTAGAACTCCACCTTATCGATATGGTAGAGGGAGAGCTCCTTGGCCTCCCACAGGGTGGTGGTGTAGTCGAAGAGGGTGTAAAGCCTCTCGATCTCGGGAAGATGGGAGAATATCTTCTTTCGCTCCACGCCGCCCCCTAGTTATTAATTCATATAATGAAATATATATCTATGTCTGCGGCGGGTCAACCCCGGACATTGGGGTCAAGCCCCGTTTCATGTCTAAGCCCCGTTTCATGTCTGAGACATCAAAGAAACCCTACCCCCGCGCCCCGGACATAAAAAGAGGCGTGACCCCCATGTCTGGTGACCCCTATGTCTTG
>JACVJD010000002.1 GCA_015711825.1 Candidatus Solincola daggyaiensis | reverse complement strand
AGCTGGAGATTCACCCCATGGTCACCAACAATACCTCGACCCACGAGACCGCCTTCGCGATCTCCATAGGAGCGAAGGGAAAGATAACCACCGGCATCTCCGCCTACGACAGGGCGGTTACCATCCGGACGGTCATCGATCCCGCCACCCGCCCCGAGGACATCTCCAAGCCGGGGCACGTCTTCCCCTTGCGCGCGCGCGAGGGAGGGGTGCTGAGGCGGGCCGGGCATACCGAGGCCGCGGTGGATCTGGCGCGGCTGGCCGGCCTCTATCCCGCCGGGGTGATATGCGAGATCATGAACGAGGACGGCACCATGGCCAGGGTGCCGCAACTTGCGGAGATAAAGAAGAGGTTCGGGCTCAAAATGGTCACTATAGAGGACCTCATACGTTACCGCAACCGCACCGAGACCCTGGTGCGCCGCGTGGCGGAGGTGCGCATGCCCACCGCCTACGGGGAGTTCCGCGCCATCGGTTACGAATCCCTTATCGACGGCCGCTGTCACCTTGCGCTGGTCAAGGGGGAGGTGGAAGGAAAAGAGAACGTGCTGGTGAGGGTGCATTCCGAATGCCTCACCGGCGATGTTTTTTCCTCCTTGCGCTGCGATTGCGGGCTTCAGTTGCGTCTCGCCCTGCAAATGATCGAGGAGGCGGGAGAGGGGGTATTCCTGTACATTCTAGGTCACGAAGGCAGGGGCATAGGTCTCCCACACAAGCTGCGCGCCTACATGCTGCAGGAGGAAGGCAAGGACACCGTGGAAGCCAACCTCGAGTTGGGCTTTCCCCCCGACGCCAGGGATTACGGCATCGGCGCGCAGATACTATCCGACCTGGGGCTAACCACCATGCGGCTCCTCACCAACAACCCCGCGAAAAGGGTAGGCCTGGAAGGCTACGGTCTGAAGGTGGTGGAGCGCGTGCCCCTGGTAATAGAGCCTTGCGAGGAGAACTACGCCTATCTTAAGACGAAACGGGAAAAGCTGGATCATTTGCTGGAATTCTAGGGGAAAGGAGATATTCATGGCGGTGTACGAAGGACATCTGGTAGCGACCGGACTCAAATTCGCGGTGGTGGTGAGCAGGTTCAACGAGTTCATCAGCACGCGCTTGCTGGACGGGGCGCTCGATGCCCTGAAGAGGCACGACGCGGACATGGAGAGCGTGGACGTGGCCTGGGTTCCCGGCTCTTTCGAGATCCCGCTGGTGGCATCCAAGCTGGCACGCAGCGGAAAGTACGATGCCGTGATCTGTCTTGGGGCCGTGATAAGGGGATCGACGCCCCATTTCGAATACGTTGCCTCGGAGGTGTCCAAGGGAATCGCGCGCGTCAACCTCGATCACGAGGTTCCAACCGTTTTCGGGATAATCACCGCGGATACCATTGAGCAAGCGGTAGAGCGCGCCGGCGCAAAACAGGGCAACAAGGGCTGGCAGGCAGCGCTTACGGCGGTTGAGATGGGGAACCTCCTCAAGGCCTTGAATTGAGTTGTCGTCTCCGTGAAGGCCATAAGGCTCGCCTTCCTCGCTAGCTGTCCTTACTCAAGCAGAGGCCGCCCGGCAACGGTCACCTCCCCGATCTGAGCCCCTGCGGATACCTTTTCGAGTCGCGTTAAGAGGGTGCGTTGCGGCTGCCGATAATTAAACAAGACGGTATGGAAGCCGGAAAACGATTGCGAGCGGATAAATGAAGAGCGAGGCGGCGCTTCAGAACAGCGACAGGATAGCCGAAAGCATTCGCGCGGCGTTTTTGGAGCGCTTAAAGGAGGAGGGTCATGGCGACGACGCCAAGCTGGACCTCTTCTCGCTGACTTTGATGCTTGCGGTGGAAGCTGGAGATGGCGACTACGATCCTGCCTTGATGGCGGGCCTCGAGGAGGAGGCAGCCTCGCTTATTGAAACCGGCATCAGCGGGCGTGCGCTCGTTGATGCGATCTTGCAGGCTGGGGAGAAGGTCTTTTCGAAGGGGATTAAAGACGCCTCGATGTTCCAAGGGCTCCTGCGCGCCCAGCGCGTGATCATGCATGGGTGGGAAAGAGTGGAGCAGGAAAAAAGGGATGAGCTGGAAAGGCGTCTCTGCGAAATAGATGCTTTCCCCGATACCATAGCCGCGACTTTAGACCCGTCCACCCTGGCCAGAAAGGGCCTTGAGAAACTCAAGGAGATGACCGGCGCCTTGAGTGCCTCTCTATACCACCTCTCGGAAAAGGGCGTTTTCGTCTGCGGGGAGAAGACGGGCGAAGACGTCGGCGGCGGAAAGCTCGTGCTTGGGGGGAGGGCGGAGCAGGCGCTGTTGTGCGAGAGGAGATTATACGAAGGCGCGGAGGATGGAGACCCCGCGATATTCCTTGACGGCATGCGTGTGGACTTTCCCGGCATGATCTTCATGCCCCTAGCGGTCAGGGAAAGGACAACCGGCTTGATAATGCTGGAACTCGGTCCCGAGAGCGGCGGCATGGAAGGTGACGTCCTCAGCCTGGCGCGGCGCCTCGCAGGCCGCTTGGCGGTGGCGCTCGAGAACGCGGGATTGCATGCGCGGGAACAGAGAAAGATCCGGGAGATGGTGGCCTTGCTTGAGCTGACAAGGGCCATAAACTCGACCCTGGACCTGGAGGAGATCCTGGATAGGGTGGCGCGAATGAGCGTCGATCTCTGTGACGCAAGGGAATGCGTGGTCTACCTGTGGGATGCCGAACGCAGGCTTTTCGTGCCGGAGTCACATTGCGGTTTCATGCTCGAAGATGGAGAAGAGGGAGATCCGCAAGCCTTCGGTCCTGAAGAACTGGACCAACCATGCATGCGATCTCTTGGCGACGGAGTCGCGGTGACCATGAGGGCTCACGATGCGGAGGCCCTCATTTCCCCCCGATGTATGGCGGAGCATGGAGTGGAAACGGCGGTTCTCTATCCTCTTCGTTCCAAGCGGCGACTCACCGGTATAATGGCTCTCTTCTACCCCGCGACGATGAAAGTGGAGCTGGAATGGGAGGCAAAGGGACTCACGGCTGCCATCGCCGCGCAAGCGTCCATGGCCATTGAAAACGCATGCCTCTATGAGGATATTGAAAAGAGTTACTACTCCACCATAAAAGCCCTGGCCAAGGCCATCGAGGTTAAAGACCCCTACACCCATGGCCATTCCGAGAGGGTTACGGAATACGCTTTGATGATCGCGGACGCCATGCGCCTGGAAGAGAGGGAAAAACAAAAGCTCAAGTACGCCGCCACGTTGCACGACATCGGAAAGATAGGTATTGCCGGCAGGGTACTCAACAAGCCGGGGGCCCTCACGGAGGAGGAGTATTCCCACGTAAAGACGCATCCCCTTTTAGGCGACAGCATCATCGAGCCGGTGGAGTTCCTGCAGGAACCGCGCCCCATCATCCTGCATCACCACGAGCGCTATGACGGCAAAGGGTACCCCGAGGGGCTGAAAGGGGAGGATATCCCGCTTTGCGCACGCATCCTATCGGTAGCGGACGCCTTCGAGGCCATGCGCTCGGACCGACCTTATCGCCGCGCCTTGCCGCTGGCGGAAGCGGTGGAGGAATTGAGGCGCAATGCGGGCACGCAATTCGACCCTGCGGTGGTGGAGGTATTTCTGTCCGTACTTGAGGGTCATGGGGGCGACCCGGTCAACAGGTGAGGAGGCACGATAACCGATGCGCATAAGCGTCGGATCGTCGCTTTTTGAGCGGCGAATCTTCAAGGCGCTGTAGGAGTCGGATCGTCAAGGAGGCGGCGATTGTTCGACGAGATACTCAGGGGAGAGCCGGCCGGCGAGGAAGCACGGGGCAAGTTCAAAATCCTGGTGGTGGACGACGACCCTAACATAAGGGAGCTCATCGTGGACACCCTGAGCGAGGACCGCTTCGTGCCCATAGAGGCCAGCGATGGTAAAGAGGCTTTGCGCATATGCGAAAAGGAGCGGCCGGACATCATCGTTCTCGACGTGATGATGCCGGACCTCGACGGCCTGGAGGTATGCCTACGTTTACGCAGCGAGGCCCTCACCAGCCATATTCCCATAATCATGCTGACCGCCAAAGGCATGCTGGAGGACAAGATAAAGGGCATGGAGACGGGCGCGGACGACTACCTGACCAAGCCCTTCGATCCCCTGGAGCTGGAAGCGAGGATAAGCATGCACCTCCGACGCTCCATACGCGATGGCGAGGCCAGCCCCTTGACGGGCCTTCCGGGAAACCGCGCCATAGAGGAGAATATCGAAGCCCGCATCCGCTCAGGGGCAAAGTTCGCGGTATGTTACGTGGACCTGGACGACTTCAAAGCCTACAACGACCGTTATGGTTTCCACGCCGGAAGCGAGGTCATCAAGCTCACCTCGCGGGTGATCCTTGAGGCGGTGAGCAGACACGGCGGTGAAGGCGACTTCGTAGGGCACATAGGTGGAGACGACTTCATCATCGTCACCGTGATGGAGCGCGCGATATCGCTCGCGGAGGAGATCATACGCCGCTTCGACGCCGGCATAAAGAAGCATTACGATCCCGAGGACATCGAGAGGGGATACATCGTCTCCACGGACAGACAAGGCAAAGTGAACAGGTTCCCCATAATGAGCATAAGCGTGGCCATAGTGCACAACACCTACCGCGTTCTGGACCATCCGGGCAAAGTGGCCCAGATAGCCGCGGAGTTGAAGAAATACGCCAAGACCATGCCCGGCAGCAATTACGTTTTGGACCGCAGGCGCAAGGACTGATGGCAAAAAGGTTATCCCGAAGGATGCAGGATGCGACGGGGGCCGCTGATAACCGCGAAATGGCTTCTGCGGAGCGGGCCAGCGTGAGATTGCTCCTGAGCTCTACTCGCTTCATCGCCTCCCTTTTCTGGCTGACCATCGCCGTGGCTACCTTGTTGTTCGTGCTCCCCTATTCCCAGCGCACGGAATCGCCGCTGTTCTACGTCTTTATCGTCCTCTCCATTCTCGTCTATCTTGCCCATCGCTTTTTCCCCTTCGATGGGTATCACCCGGCGGCCTTTTTTCTCCTGCAAACCGCCACCGACGCGCTCATCACGGTGATGGTCTATCTGAGCGGAGGCAAGGCGAGCGGCCTTTCCCTCCTCTTCCTGGTGGTGATCGTCTTCTCCTCCGCTTACTTCGAGCTCCTGGAGACCATGCTCATAAGCGCGGTCACTTGCGCCTTTTTCTTCGCCCCCCTTGCCTACGAGGCAGTGGATGGCGAGACGCTCAAGGGAATGGCCATGGCCGTGCCGATATTTTTCCTCATCGCCCTCTGCGGCTCCTTCGTCATCAACAAATCGCGCGAACAGGAAAGGGAAAAGCAGGCTCTCTCGAGCCTATATGACCAGGCGGATCTAAAACGCAGGGAGCTGACTTCCCTTTATGCCGCCTCGCTGAAGTTCGCGTCCTCCCTGGACACCGAACAGCTGCTCGAGGTGCTGTTGGAGAGCGCCGGGAAGTTGGTGGCCAGCGATGCCATGGCGGTCTCTCTTTACGATAAAGAGGGCAGACTCGCGGTAAAGAAGGCGAGAGGATTGCGGCGAGAGGAGCTGGGGGTACTCGAGGAAGAAGACGGCAATCCCGTCATGCTCTCGGCTTCCGCGGTTTTGCCCGTGAGTATGGGCGAAAAGAGCGAAGACCCGTCTTTTACGCCCTTTCTAGCGCGTATCGGCTTCGATTCCATGATCGCCGTGCCGCTTTTCGCCAGCTCCAGCGTTATCGGGGTTTTAAGCTGCTACGCGGGACGGAAAAACGCCTTCGATGATGACGCGGCGCGCATACTCCTGACCCTTTCAAGTGAAGCGGCCCTGGCGCTGGAGAAGGCGAGCCTATACCGTACCACCTTCGAGGACAAGAGGAAGATAGAGGCGATCATAAACAGTCTCACCGACGGGATCATGGTGCTGGACCGGGAGGGAAGGTTGGTGCTGGCGAACCCCTTCGTGGCGCATCTCCTGGGCATCGGAAAGGAAGACACGGGTAGGGAGCTGGGCGATATCCTTCAGCGCATGGAGGGTATGATCGATTTCGGCGAATTGTCATTTAGCCGGGCTATGGCCGACGTGTTCGATCACGGCAGGACGGTCAAGGGTGAGATATGCGTGAAAAGCGAACCTCCCGTGATATTCCAGGTACTCTGGGTGCCGCTACCGGACGAAGGCGGGAAAACGAGCGGGGCCGTCGTGTTGATGCACGACATAACGGATTTTGTGGAACTCGATCGCATGAAATCCGACTTCATCTCCATAGTGTCCCATGAGCTGAAAACGCCTTTGACCTCAATCAAGGGCTTCGTGCGTTTGCTGTCCGCGGGAAGGGTGGGCCCGGTGAACGATAAGCAGCTCCATTATCTGGAGATAGTAAACCAGCAGACGGAATCCCTCACCCAGCTCATCAACGACCTCCTGGACCTCTCCAGGATAGAATCGGGCATCATCGAGGTGAGGAAGGAGCCGGTGCGGCTGCGCGATGTCGTCCACGAAGTGGTGCAGGGACTAGAGAACATGGCAAAGGAAAAGGGAATCGACCTCAAGGAGACCGTTCCCGAAGCCATGCCCCCGGTGAATGGGGATATGTACCGCCTCGTACAGGTCTTCACCAACCTGATCCATAACGCGGTTAAATTCACCGCCCCGGGAGGAGAGATCCGTGTCGAGGGCACCTGGGAGCCCGGGTTTTGCCTGGTGAGGGTAAAGGACAACGGCATGGGTATTCCCCCCCAGGAGCTTGACAGGATATTCGATAAATTCCACCAGGTGGACTCCTCTTCCACACGACAACAGAGCGGGACCGGGCTGGGATTGTGTATAAGTCGCCAGCTGATTGCGGCGCACGGGGGGGAGATAAAGGTTGAGAGCGAGCTCGGCAAGGGCTCGACCTTCACCGTCTACTTGCCCGCGCTCGCTCCTGGCGAGGAGAGGCCGGGCAGAGGCGACAGCGGGAGAGAGAGGGCGGCGACAGGCTAAGGGAGGGATTGCCCGCAACGCGTCTTTACACTATACTTCATCACGGTAAAAAGAATATTTGCAAGCAGAGGCGGAACCGCTTCTCACCCCGCGGCGCGGAGTCGGCGGGGTTACGGGGCCCAGGGCCTGCGGATAGCGAGAAGTACCGCTATCCTTTTTGATTTAAGAAGGAGGGATGCCAGATAGAAAAGCACGTGCGCGTCAATGACGGGATCAGGGCCAGGGAGGTGCGGCTGGTAGGGCCGGACGGAAACCAGATAGGCATCAAACCCCTTGAGGAGGCCCTAAAGCTGGCGGAGGAGATGGACCTCGACCTTGTCGAGGTGGCGCCACAGTCCCAGCCCCCGGTCTGTAAGATCATGGACTACGGCAAATACCGTTACGAACAGACGGTAAAGATGAAGGAGGCGCGCAAAAAACAAAGCGTGGTGGTCTATAAAGAAATGAAGATGCGGCCCAAGATCGACCGCCACGATTACGAGATCAAGCGAAGGCATATCGAGAGATTCCTTAAGGCGGGCAACAAGGTCAAGGTCACCATCATGTTCAGGGGAAGGGAGATGAGCCACACCGACCTGGGCAGGAGCCTCCTTGAACAACTGGCGGAAGAGCTTTCGCATCTGGGAACCGTCGAATCGCAGCCGAAACTGGATGGCCGCAACATGCAGATGATCCTGGCGCCCCTGAGCGCCGCGAAGAAGGACGGAGGAAGGAATGCCAAAACAGAAAACGCACCGGGGAGCGGCGAAGCGCTTCGAGGTGACGGGCAAGGGGAAGATCAGGAGGAGGAAAGGTTACGGTAGCCACCTCCTTACCAAGAAGAGCGCGCGGCGTAAGCGCGGCTACCGTTTGAAGAGCGAGGTGTCGCCCCATGACCTCGCCGAGGTTAAGAAGATACTGGGGAGAGGCTAGGAGAAGCCGAGAGGCCGACTTCTCGCGACCAGCCAAGCAGACGTTGAAAGGATTGATATAAAGTGTCCAGGACCAGACATTCCGTAGCTAGAAAAAAAAGGAAAAAGAAGGTGCTGCGAATGGCCAAGGGCTATAGGGGGGCCCGCAGCAGGAGCTTCCGCAGCGCCAACGAGCAAGTGATGCACTCCCTGCAGTACGCATACCGCGACCGCCGTACCCGGAAGAGGGATTTCAGGAAATTGTGGATCGCACGCATCAATGCGGCGGCAAGGCGGCATGGGCTCACCTATAGTCGTTTCATCAGGGGCTTAAAACTCGCGGGGATCGAGGTCAACCGCAAGATCCTCGCGGACATGGCGGTGAACGACCCCACCTCCTTCGCCGAATTGGTGGGCATGGCAAGGGATAGTCTGGAAAAAGTACTTGAGGTGAAGGAGGCGAGTGCCTGATGGGGTTCGCCGCTCAGGGGTGATCGAGAGCCCGCGCAACGAGCGCGTAAAAGGTTATCGCAAGCTGCTCAAGAGGAACTTTCGTCATCGAGAGAGAAAGTTCCTGGTAGAGGGCATCCAGGGCGTCTCCGAGGCCATAAAGCATTACCTCAAGCCGGAATGTCTCATCTGTGACCAAAAGGGCATGCAGGCCCTTGACGCCTACGGCGATATCATTGAGAGGCGCGGCATACCATGTTTCCTGGCCTCTACATCCGTGATCTCCACCTTAAGCACGGCGGCGACGCCGCCGGGGGTGTTGGCCGTTATGCCCATGCTGGATATCGATCTGAAGTCGATGCTCGAGACCGGACCCAGTACTCTGGTGGTCGCCGATCGCGTCAGAGATCCGGGAAACCTCGGGTCGATGCTGCGCGCGGCGGATGCGGCGGGAGCCGGCGGAATGGTGGTCTGCTCACAAAGCGCCGATCTGTATAACCCCAAGACGGTGCGCAGCACCGCGGGCTCGATATTCCATCTCCCGCATTGCGTGGGGCTCAGTATGCGCGAGACGGCGGTGGCCCTCAGGGAGCAAGGTTTCTCCGTCATTGCGGCAACCCCGCACGGGGGTAGGGAGCACTGGGACTTCTCGTGGCCGGAAAGAACGGCATTGGTATTCGGTAACGAGGCATGGGGTATCCCGCAGGAGGATGAAGAGTTCCTGGACGTGACGGTCCGGGTGCCGATGCTCGGAAAAGCGGAATCGCTTAACGTGGCCGCAGCCGCCGCGGTGTTGCTCTATGAAGTGGAACGCGCTCGCCGGGTATGGTCGCGATGATGATTGCTTTGCGAATATAGGGAGGTTTGCATGGCTGCAGAAAAGGTGAATGACCAGGAGCGCGATAACCCGGAGATGGTGGCACTGCGCGAGGAGGCGCTGGCTGCGTTGTCGAAGGCCGCAAGCCTAGCGGAGCTGGAAGAGGCCAGGGTGGCTTTTCTGGGGCGAAAAGGCAAGTTGACCTCGCTGTTGCAGGGAATAAAGGACTTGCCGCCCCAGGATAGGCGCAGGGCGGGAATGATGGCAAATCGACTCAAGGGTTGGCTTGAGCAGGCCATCGACGAGCGCGAAAAAGAACTGCGGCGTATGGAGCTGGAAGCCGGCCTGCGCGGGGAACGGCTGGATGTGACTCTTCCGGGTCGGCACGTCACCTACGGAAGCCGTCATCTTATATCCAGCATAATAGAGGAGATCGAGGATATCTTCATCGCTATGGGATACCGCGTGGCCGAGGGGCCGGAAGTGGAACTGGATTACTATAACTTCGAGGCCTTGAACACGCCCGAGTGGCACCCTTCGAAGTCGTTGCAGGATACCTTCTACGTGGACGCCTCTGCCGTCGGCAGGGAGGACGTGTTGCTGCGCACCCATACATCCCCGGTGCAGATCAGGGTTATGGAGTCGACCTCTCCACCCCTCTATGTCATCGCCCCCGGTAAAGCTTACCGGCATGACGTCCCGGACGCCACCCACTCCCCCATGTTTCACCAGGTGGAGGGGCTGGCGGTCGATGAGCGCATATCCCTGGCGGATCTGAAGGGAACCCTCGAGTTTTTTGCCAAGCGCATGTTCGGGGAAGACCGTGCCGTGCGCTTCCGTCCCCATTTCTTCCCCTTCACCGAGCCCAGCGCGGAGGTGGACGTCTCATGCATTATATGCGGCGGTAAGGGGTGCAGGGTTTGCAAGGGAACGGGGTGGCTGGAGATACTGGGTGCGGGAATGGTCGACCCCAACGTCTTCGGTTATGTGGGCTACGACGCGGAGAGGTACAGCGGTTTCGCTTTCGGCATGGGAGTGGATCGTATCGCTATGCTGAAGTACGGGGTCCCGGATATCAGGTACCTTTTCGACAACGATTTGCGCCTACTGGCGCAGTTCTGAAAGGGAGGCGGAATTGCGGGTTTCATTACAATGGCTGAGCGAGTACGTGGAGCTCGCTATCGACGCATACGAACTTGCCGAACGTTTGACCATGGCGGGAACCGCGGTGGAAGGCGTTGAAAAGCTGGGAAACGAACTGGATGGTATGCTGGTGGGCCGAGTGCTCGAGGTGACGCCGCACCCGCATGCGGATCGCTTGAGGGTCTGCCGTGTTGACTTGGGGGAGCGCAGCGTGGATATCGTGTGCGGGGCTCCCAACGTCAGGCCCGGCATGCTTGCGCCGGTTGCCCCGCCGGGCACCAGGTTACCGGACGGCAGCACCATCGGCGAGGCCGTCATACGGGGCGTTGCCTCCAAGGGCATGCTGCTCTCGGAACGGGAGTTGGGCATCTCCGAGCAGGCGGCGGGGATCATGGAACTCGAGGAGGCAGCGGAGCCCGGATTCCCGCTCAAGAAAGCGCTGGGGGCAGAGGACACCGTGCTGGTTCTGGAGGTGACCCCCAATCGACCTGACTGCCTGTGCATGCTGGGGATGGCGCGTGAGGTATCGGCCGTCACCGGGGCAAGGATGCGCCGCCCCCACTTCCAATTGAAGGAGGACGACCCGCCTGCCGCCGATGACGTAAGGGTGGATATAATCGACTCCGACCTCTGCTCTCGCTACTCCGCCCGGCTTATCGAGGGGCTGGAAATCGCAGCATCCCCCTGGTGGATGAGAAGACGCCTGCGTGCGGCCGGCGTGAGGCCGATAAACAACGTGGTGGATATAACCAATTACGTCATGCTGGAAACGGGCCAGCCGCTGCATGCATTCGATTTTGACCTCTTAAAGGATGGTAACATCATCGTACGCAGGGCATTAGCGGGCGAGAGCATGGTGACCTTGGACGGGGTGGAGCGAAGGCTGTCGCCGGAGGATCTGCTGATCTGCGATCCCCGCGGACCGGTGGCCCTAGCCGGGGTCATGGGAGGCGAGCACACGGAGATAAACGAGGCCACCACCAGGGTGTTGCTGGAGTCAGCCCACTTCGACCCCGCGAACATCATGCGTACCTCGCGACAGCAGGGTCTTTCCTCGGAGGCGTCGTATCGTTTTGAGCGTGGCGTCGATCCCTCCGGGTGCGCGCGCGCCGCCGATCGTGCCGCCTACTTCATGCGGGAGCTGGCGGGAGGGAGGATAAGGAGGGGGGTGATCGACGCGCGCGCCAGGGAGATAGCGCCGCTCAGATTGAGCTTTCGCGTGGAACGGGCGTCAAAGCTCATCGGCATAGCCCTGGAGGCGAAGGAGGCACGCCGCGTCCTGCAATCGCTTGAGCTTGAGGTAACGGCGGAGAAGGCAGGGGAAAGAGGCGCGGTGCTGGAGGTGGAAGTGCCCACGTTCAGGCCTGACCTGGAGCGGGAGATCGACCTGGTGGAGGAGATAGCCAGGATACACGGTTACCAAAACGTCCCTTCGACCCTGCCGTCTTCCTCCGCGAGGGTGGGAACGCTGACACCGGGGCAGAGATTCAAGCGGGAGGCGGCTCGCGTCATGTGTGGGCTGGGCCTGCACGAGGCGGTCACCGTCTCCTTTATCTCCGAAGCGTGGATGGACAGGCTGGACCCCGCGCGCGAATGGTTGCCGCGCTTTCCCGTGCGCCTGAGGAACCCCTTGAGCGAGGAGAACGCGGTGATGCGCCCCAGCCTGCTGCCGGGGTTGCTCGAGGCGGTACGCTTCAACGTCAACCGCCGGGTCAGCGATGTCCATCTCTACGAACTGGGTAGAGTGTTCTTGCCCCAGGAGGGAGAAGCCTTGCCGCGCGAACCCCTCATGCTGGCATGCGCGCTCGCCGGGGATTGGGTTCCCAAACAGTGGAGCGGCGACGCCGAGGCGGTTGATTTCTTCACCCTCAAGGGCATCATGGAGCGAATGGCCTCTTCATTGATGGTGCAAGAGTTCTCCCTGCAAAGGGAGGAACTGCCCTTCCTTCATCCCTCGCAATCATGCGCGGTATTGGTGAAAGGGGAAAAGGCCGGTTTTATGGGCACGCTGCACCCGCGGGTCTGCGATCATGCCGACCTACCTCGCAATATCGCGGTAATGGAGATAGAGCTGTCCCTTTTTGAAGCGGCGCGTTTGGAACCGCACTTCCGCGAGATACCGCGTTTCCCGACCCTGCAGATGGACCTGGCGGTGGTGGTGGACGAGGAGATCGAGGCCTCGGCGCTGGAAAAAGCCATCCGCGAGACCGGAGGGGAACTGCTCTACGAGGCGAGGCTTTTCGACCTCTATCGCGGCGAGCAGCTCGGGGAGGGCAAGAAAAGCCTGGCTTTCAACCTGGTGTTCTGCGCCATGGATCGTACCCTGAGGGACGAGGAAGCACGCGCATCCTTCGAGGTCATAGTGACAGCCCTGAGGGAGAGATTCGGGGCGCGTCTGCGCGCCTGAGCGCGGAGGGCGAGCGGTCAGGAAAGGGCGTTGAACTTGCGCATGAGGCGCGATTTCCGGTTGGCGGCGTTGTTCTTGTGCAGGATACCGTCGCCGGCCGCCTTGTCCAGGGCTTTTACCGCTTTTGCCAAATAGACCTCACATTCATCACGGTCGCCCCGCTGCAGGGCCGCCTCGAAGCGGCGGATGTAGGTCTTGATCTCCGATTTGCGCGACTTGTTGCGCATACGTCTCTTCTCCGCCTGCCGCATGCGCTTCTCCTGCTGTCTATTATTGGGCAAAGGTCTCACTCCTTTCATCAAACAGGGGAGATTGTAGCACAAGGGCGCAAGAGGGTAAATCCCCACCATAACGGAAGGCAAAGTAAGATACGGCAATGATAGCACAGGAACAGGCCCCGTTGCCCTCGACAACGAGGTAAAGAGGAAGGGGAGTCCATGGATCAAACCGGAAAAGTCGTCCGGCGTCGATGCCTGTGCGCGCCTGCAGGCTTTCCGTAAGTACAGGTAACGCCATGTTCCAGCAGAGGCTATAATTACTTTGCATCGATTTGCATGGACAAGTGGTGGGTTACCGCCGGGCATCCCTCGGGTTCTCTCGCCGCGTGGCCATAAAAACCTAGGTGTGAAGGCATGGACAGGAGCAGGATAAGGAATTTTTGCATAATCGCGCATATCGATCATGGGAAATCCACCCTTGCGGACCGCTTCCTGGAGATCACCGACACCGTTCCGCGCCAGAAGATGGCGGAGCAGTACCTCGATCGCATGGAGTTGGAGAGGGAGCGCGGTATAACCATAAAGGCGCAGGCGGTGCGCATGCAGTATCGTGCCGGTGACGGAGTGGAATATCGCCTGAACCTCATCGACACCCCCGGACATGTCGATTTCTCATACGAGGTATCGCGCAGCCTGGCGGCCTGCGAGGGAGCCATCCTGCTGGTGGACGCCTCCCAGGGCGTGGAGGCCCAGACGGTGGGAAACGCCTACCTGGCGGTGGAGTCGGGCCTGGAGATAATCCCGGTGGTGAACAAGATCGACCTGCCGGCGTCGGACGCAGAGGGCACCGCCATGGAGATAGCCGACTTGCTGGGGATAGACCCCGCAGAGGTGTTGATGGTGTCGGCCAAGACCGGCGAGGGCACCGAAAAGCTCCTCGACGCGGTAGTGGAACGAGTCCCCGCGCCGTCAGGGGAGGCGTGGATGCCTTTGCGCGCCCTGGTTTTCGATTCCACCTACGATTCCTACCGAGGCGTGGTCGCATTCGTGCGCGTAGTGGAAGGGACGGTAAGCCGGGGCATGAAGATCGGCTTCATGGCCACCGGGGTATCCGCCTCCGTGGACGAAGTGGGGTTTTTCTCACCCGACATGATCTCGTGCCCGGGACTCGAGGCGGGTGAGGTGGGATATATCATCACCGGGATCAAGGATGTCACGCGCATCAGGGTGGGAGACACGGTGACCGGGAGGGAGGCGCCGGCGGCGGAGCCTTTACCGGGTTACCGGGATCCCAAGCCCATGGTTTTTGCGGGCATATACCCCGTGGATTCCGACGCCTTCACCGACCTGAACGACGCGCTGGAAAAGCTGAAGTTGAACGATGCCGCCCTCAGCTTCGTGCGGGAAAACTCCAAGGCGCTGGGTTTCGGTTTTCGCTGCGGTTTCCTGGGGCTGCTGCACATGGAGATCGTGCAGGAGCGCCTGGAAAGGGAGTATGGGCTAGACCTGGTGGTCACCTCCCCGAACGTGGTCTACGAGGTGGAGGACAGGGAAGGTCGAATAACCCACGTTCGCAACCCCTCGGACATGCCGGACATGGGCACCATAAAGGAGATAAGGGAACCTTACGTGCGGGCGACCATATTGGTGCCGCCGGATTATATGGGGGGGATACTTGAGCTGGTGAAGGAGCGCAGGGGGATATACCAGGACATGGCTTACCTCTCCGGCCGACGCGTGGAGTTACGCTGCCGGCTTCCACTGGCGGAGATGGTGATAGACTTCTATGACCAGCTCAAATCGCGCAGCCGCGGCTACGCCTCGCTCGATTACGAGCATATGGGGTTCCTGCCCGGCAACCTGGTAAGGCTGGATATCCTTATAAACGGCGAGCCGGTGGACGCCTTCTCGGTGATCGTGGAGAGGAGCAGGGCGCACGATTACGGAAAGCGCATCACCCAGAGGCTGCGGGAGCTCATCCCGCGCCAGCTTTTCGACGTACCGGTACAGGCGGTGGTGGGCGGCAGGGTGGTGGCCAGGGAGACCATCAAAGCCCGCCGCAAGGATGTGCTGGCGAAATGCTACGGCGGCGACGTGACCAGGAAAAAGAAACTGCTGCAGAAGCAGAAAGAGGGCAAGAAACGCATGAAGATGGTGGGCAAGGTGGAGATACCCCAAGAGGCCTTCATCTCGGCCCTGCGGTCGGGAGGGGAGGACAAGGGGAAATGACTGCGCTGCGGCGACGCCGCAACATGGCGCGGGCTCGGGGCGGGAGGCGCGCATCGGCTCAGGGGCGATGCGCATGAGGCTGTACATACACTGGCCCTTTTGCCGCTCGCGATGCTCCTATTGCGATTTCAACTCCCGCGTGGCCACGCAATCCTTGATGGCGGCCTATGGCGAGACCCTCGTGAAGGAGATGAAAACCTGGGCCTCATTGATAAGGCTTGGCGGACAGGGGTTGCGATCGATCTATATCGGGGGCGGCACGCCATCGTGCATGTCCGGCGAGGAGGTCGCCGCTTTGATCGATGCGGCCTCCCTGGCCTTCGGCCTGGATGCTGATGCAGAGGTCACGGTAGAGATCAACCCCGCCACCTGGGAGGCCGGGGATTTCAGGCATGCCGTCTCCGGGGGTGTCAACCGCCTTAGCATAGGGGTGCAATCCTTGGACGACGGCGCCCTGCGTCGGCTCTCCCGCACCCACGATGCCCTGGAAGCCAGGCGGGCGGTGGCCTCCGCACTTACCTCGGGAGCGCGCACCGTCAACGCGGACCTCATGTACGCTTTGCCGGCAGGGAGTGAGGACGCCTTCCTCTCCGGCCTAGAGGAGATGTCGGGCATGGGGGTGCATCATCTCAGCGTCTACGCCCTTACTCTTGAAAGCGGAACTCCCTTGCAGCGCCTGGTAGAACAGGGAACGGTGGTGCTGCCTCGCGAGGAAGAAGCGGCGCGCCAATACCTCTCGGCGGTTGAGATGCTGGAGAGTAAAGGTTTCGAGCATTATGAAATATCCAATTTCTGCAAACCGGGACATTGCTGCCGGCACAACCTTGCTTACTGGCGCAGGGAGGAATACCTGGGAGTTGGCGCGGGGGCGCATTCCCTGCTCGGAGGAGTGCGTTTCCGGAACCAGCGCTCGGTATTGCTCTACCTGCGCCTGCTGAAAGCGGGAGAGCTTCCGGTGTGTGGAGCTGAGGCCGTCGCGGAAGAGGAGGCACGTGAGGAGATGATCATGCTCGGTATGCGCACGGCGCGCGGGGTGCCCGAGAGGACCATAGGCGGCACGCGGGAAGAGCTGCGTGACCTGGAGAATTGCGGCCTGCTGACCATAAGCGGCGGCAGGGTCAGGCTTACCGCGCGCGGCATGCTGGTCTCCAATGCCGTGATGGCCGATATCCTATACCGTCGAGGGTGAAGGTACCGGCAGGAAGATGTCGATAACTCTCATGCAAGGGTGAGGGCCGAGCGACGGCGTTGTGGTGGTCACACGTCAAGGAGGAGTGGACGCTATGGATGCCGCTTGCGACGCGGGTTCACTTGACGCGCGACGCAGGGCGGAGATAATTTGATATTGGAGGTAGCACTCAAAGGAGGAGAGTGCTAAATGCTCAACAAGAGGCAGCAGAAGATACTCAAGGCGGTGGTGCACCGCTACATAATGACCGGATCGCCTATTGGCTCCAAGGCGCTCGCCGAGAGCATCAACCTTGGGGTGAGTCCCGCCACCATACGCAATGAGCTGAGCAAGCTGGAGGGCATGGGATATCTTTATCAACCTCACACCTCAGCCGGGCGCGTCCCCACCGATTTGGGATACCGCTTCTATGTCGACAGCTTGAGCGGAAGGACGCGGCTGCGCGAGGATGAGAAAAAAGCCATCCTCACCCTTTTCTCATACAAGACGCGCGAACTGGAGAACCTCTTACAGGAGACCAGCTCCCTGCTGTCGCGCCTCACCAGCACCGCCGCCCTCATCATCGCGCCGCGGCTCAGGCGCAACACCATAAAGCATATAGACGTGGTGAAGCTGGCGGAAGGAGTGGTGTTGCTGGTGATCATCACCGATACCGGCCGGGTGGAGAAAAAGGTCATCGAGCTCGAGGGAGAGGAGCAGGGCGAGAACCTGGAGGCGGTGCAGGATTACCTCAACCGCGACTTCCAAGGAAAGGGGCTCGAGGAGATAGGTCTAAAGGCGGACTTGCAGATGGGCAGCGACCGGCCGCTGTCCGGGCTGGCCATGAAGTCGCTGCAAGCGATAAGGGATATGCTGTCACGCGACGACTACGAAAAGGTCTACGTCGGGGGCACCGTTAACCTGCTGCGCTACTTGGACGAGGAGGGAGTAAAGCGCATCGAGGAACTGCTCAAGCACTTCGAGGAGCAATATTTCCTCTTCAATCTATTGAGCGAGGCGCTGCGGTCAAGGGAACTCTTGGTGCGCATAGGTGACGAGAACGCGTACAAGGAATTGCAGTACTTCAGCCTCGTGGCCACCCCCTATGCCATAGGCGACGAGATGGTGGGCACGGTCAGCGTGCTTGGCCCCACGCGTATGGATTACGCGCGCGTCATACCGACGGTGGAGTTCATCGCCAAGTCCCTAAGCCGCACCCTAGAGATGCTCAGAGGCTAGGAGGACGCGTACACTGCCATGAAGGACTACTACGCAATACTGGGCGTTTCGAGGGATGCGGACCAGGAGCAGATAAAAAAGGCCTACCGGCGCCTTGCGCGCCGCTATCACCCCGACATGTCGGGCGGGGATAGCGAAAGCGAAGCGCGTTTCAAGGAGATAAGCGAGGCCTACGAGGTTCTTGGCAATGCGGAGAAGAGGCGCCGCTACGATCTCTTTGGGGAGGATGGGCTGGCCGCGTCCCCCTTCGACCGTGGATTCGAGGGCTTCAGCAGCCCCTTCGGAGACATCTTCAACCTTTTCTTCGGCGGTGGTCAGGGTCGAGGGCGCGCAACCTCGCCACGCAGGGGAAGCGACCTTTTGGCGGTGGTGGAGATAGACCTTGAGGAGGCATATAGCGGTGTGCGGCGCGAGATCGAGGTGCCCAGACACGAGAGCTGCTCGCTTTGTGGAGGATCGGGAGTGGAAAAGGGTTACGGACACGACCTCTGCCCGGACTGCGGGGGAGAGGGCAGGTTCACGCGCACCAGAAGGAGCGCCTTCGGCGCCTTCACCTCCACCATCACCTGCAGGCGCTGTGGCGGAACGGGGGAGATCAACACCCATCCATGCACGCAATGCGGGGGGCAGGGGATAAGGGAGATACTCGACCTCGTTGAGGTGATGATACCGGCAGGTGTTGACGACGGAGACCGCATCCGCGTCAGCGGCAAGGGCGAGGCGGGTCAACTAGGGGGACCGCCCGGTGACCTCTTGGTGGAGGTTAGGACGCGTGAGCACCATGCCTTCACACGCCACGGCAGGGACCTACACGCGGTGGTGAGCGTGGATATGGTGGAGGCGGCCCTGGGTGCCGAGCTGGAGATCCCCACCCTGGACGGCAAAGAGAGATTGCAGGTGCCGGCGGGAAGCCAACCCGGCGACGTCTTCAAGCTGCGTGGAAAGGGAATGCCCGAGGTGCATTCACGCGGCAGGGGCGACCTATATCTCAGCCTGGAGGTGAGGATACCGGAAAGGCTGACGGCGGAGCAGAAACGCCTCCTGCGCGAGTTCCAGCGCGCGCGCGCGGACGAGACGGGCGGCGTGATGGGCCGTTTGCGCAAGGCGGTGAGACAAAAGGTTTGACCGTACCCAGGTTCTTCATATCCGCGCTCGCTGGGGAGCAAGAATCGTTAAGCCTTTCGGGCGCGGACCACCATCACCTCAGCCGCGTCCTGAGGGCGAGGCCTGGTGAAGAGGTATGGCTGCTGGACGGGCGGGGAACGGTCGTGAGGGCCGTCATAGACAGCATGGCGCGCCACTCGACCTCCTTGAAGGTTATGGAAAGAAAGCAGGTGGAGGAGGAAAGACCTCGTATGCACCTCTTCCAGGCCATGCTCAAGGGCGCCAAGATGGACCTGGTGGTGGAGGCGGCCGTGGAGCTGGGAGTATGTTCGATATCGCCCTACGCGTGCAGGCGTTCGCGGGAATCCCCTTCGCTATTCGAGCGACGGCTGGAGAGATTGCGCTCCATAGCCCTTCAATCCTCGAGGGTGGCAGGGCGGCCCTATCTCCCGGAGATAACCGCGCCCCTTACATGGAAGGATATGACAAGCACTCTCTCGGGCTTCGGGGCGGCTCTGTTCGCCGACGAGCAGGGAGGGCATAGGGTTGCAGCGGCGCTGCATGATGCCGGAGGCGTAGAGATGGCGCTGGTGGTGGGGCCTGAGGGAGGTTTTGAAGATGAGGAGAGGGAAGAGCTGATGTCGCTGGGCGCTCGTCCCGTAACCCTGGGTCCTTACATCATGCGCGCGGAGTTCGCGGGAATGGTGCTGGTCGCTGCGGCAAGGTGCGCGTGCGGACTGTTGTGAGGTCAAAAATGGCTAAGGTGGCCGTTTTCACCTTGGGCTGCAAGGTAAACCAGGCGGAGAGCGAGGAGCTTAAACTGAAGCTCGAGAAAGCGGGCCATGCGCTGGTGGAGGATCCTGCGCCGGCAGATCTCTGCGTGGTCAACACCTGCACGGTGACGGCGGAGAGCGATCGTAAATGTCGTAAGCTCCTGCGACGCCTCTGGAGGGATGGCGCGCGGGCCATAGCCGTGGCGGGCTGCTACGTGGAGGTGGATCCAGGGTCTTTGCAAGACCTACCCGGCGTGGTGGCCCTGATTCCTAATTCGAGCAAGGGAGGTTGGGCGGAGCAGATCATGTCCATGCTCCCGCCGCCGGCCATGGTTGCAGAGCGCATGGCCTCAGGAAAGGCACGCGGTTTCGTAAAGGTGCAGGACGGCTGCGAAAGGGAATGCGCCTATTGCATCGTCCCTCGCGCCAGAGGCGCGGAAACCTCTACCCCGCCCCTGTCGGTGCTGGAAAGTGTGATGCGCTGGCGTGAACAGGGAAGCGAGGAAATCGTGCTTTGCGGCGTGAATCTAGGAAGGTACCGCCAGGGCGAGGATTACGACCTGGCATCGCTGGTGGGTGAGATACTGAAAAGGGGAGAAGGTTTCAGGCTGAGGTTGAGCTCCATCGAACTCGAAGACCTTAGGGTAAAGTGGGTGCGGGAATGGTCCTCATCGGCGCGGGTTTGCCCGCACCTTCATCTTCCCCTGCAAAGCGGAGACGAGAAGGTGTTAAGGGATATGGGGAGGGGCTACACGCCGGAGGACTTCCTGGGAAGGGTGGAAGAAGTGCGCAGGCAGTGGCCGCGCGCGGCATTGACCACGGAGGTTATCGTAGGATATCCCGGGGAGACGCAGCGGGCTTTCGACAACACCGTAAGGGTTCTGGAGGAGATACGGCCCGCTCGCGTGCACGTTTTTCGTTTCTCTCCTCGGCCCGGCACTCGGGCATGGGGAAGAAAGGACGGTGTGGGGGCGGAGATGGCGGAAAGGCGCTCGGCGGACCTGCGCGCCATGGCGGAGAGATGGCGAACGGCTTACATCGAGGAACGGATTGGGGAAACGCGTGCATTCCTGGTGGAGAGGATAAGCGACGGTAGTCACGGCAGGATCGCCTGGGGCACCACGGAGGATTATATGAAGGGAGCGCTGCCGCTACCGCCGCCCGGGACGCAGACTGGTAGAATAATTACCGCGGAGATAACCGGTATGTGGAGGGGTATCGCCCTCATGAGGCCTTATTCCTCCCCGTCTCGAGGTTGACGAACAGACGCCTTAGGGCATGGTACGAGGAAGGGCGGAGTAATGGAAGGATGCATATTCTGCAGGATAGTGGCGCGAGAGTTGCCGGCGGATATCCTTTACGAGGACGAGAGGGTCATAGCCTTCCGCGACATAAATCCCCAGGCGCCGGTACACGTATTGGTGGTTTCTCGCAAGCATATCGCTTCCATGCTGGAACCGGAAGCGCGTGACGGTGCCTTGCTTGCGAGCGTCTTGGAGGCCGTGGCCATGGTGTCGGAACGCGAGGATATCGCGTCCAGCGGGGTGCGCATGGTCACCAATGCGGGAAGGGCGGCGGGCCAGGAGGTGCCCCACCTGCACTTCCACGTGCTGGGCGGGAGGATGATGTCCTGGCCTCCGGGTTAATGTCTTCGCATGCGGAAAAGGAGGGGAACACGGAGCAGAACAAGTATGGCGAGTTGAAGATCCTGGTGCCCGGAAACCGGCCCATGGTAAGCCTGTTGGGCGAGCGGGACGAGCTTCTCAAGGTGGTTGAAAAAGCCTTTCGCAGCACCATCCTGGTGCGGGGAAACGAGATAACCATTACCGGCGAGGAGGGCGAACTGGAAACGATATCCAAGCTCTTCGAAGAGCTCTTGGAGTTGCTCGATTCCGGTATGGCCCTGACGACGGAGAGCGTGGAAAAGGCCATCGAGATGATCCTTGAGGAGGGAGAGCTCAATCCCACCGACGTCTTCACCGATATCATCATCTCCCGGCGCGGGAAGGTCATCCGTCCCAAGACCCCCAACCAAAAAAGGTATGTGGAGGCCATACGCTCCAATACCATCGTCTTCTCTATCGGTCCCGCGGGAACCGGCAAGACCTACCTGGCCATGGCCATGGCGGTTAAAGCCCTGCTCTCCAAGCAGGTAGGAAGGATCATCCTCACCAGGCCGGCAGTGGAGGCGGGGGAGAAGCTCGGTTTCCTGCCTGGCGATATCTACCAAAAGGTTGATCCCTACCTGAGACCGCTTTACGACTGCCTGTACGAGATGATAGAAGTGGAAAAATTCTCCCGCTACATGGAACAGGGAATAATCGAGGTAGCTCCCCTGGCCTTTATGCGCGGACGCACCCTCAACGACTCCTTTATCGTTTTGGACGAGGCGCAGAACACCTCTCCGGAGCAGATGAAGATGTTCCTAACCCGCCTGGGGTTCGGCTCCAAGGCGGTGGTGACGGGCGACATAACCCAGATCGACCTGCCGGGAGGCCAGCCCTCGGGCATGAACGTGGTGCGGGAGATACTGCGGGACATCGAGGGTATAGAGTTCGTGTATCTGGGAGAGAAAGACGTGGTCCGACACAAGATCGTGCAGGAGATCGTGCGAGCCTATCAGCGCTACGATAGCAACATTGACCTTTCGGGTAGGGAGCGATAGAGATATTCAAACGCTTACTCTATGCCCGAGGAAAACGGAAGTACTTCCTGGAAATCGTGTGCGCGTGATGCCGGAGGGTGGGCGGAGAAACGCCATCCGGGTGAGCTCCCAAGGATTCCATATCAGAACCTTACTAAGCAGAACCTCGCTGCCTTGGGCTTGGAAATGTTCGGCTTCGACCGGTAAACGATGTATAATTATTACTCAAGAAGATGGATGATAAGGAAGGACCGATAAAAAGCGGGCTTCGTCCCATAGCCCAGCTGCGTCGTACCGGGAGGAACAAAGCCCTCCTCATATCGTTAAGCCTCCTGTGCGTTGTGACGGTCACGCTCATCCTGGAATACGTGCCGCGTTCCTTGCGTTTCGAGGTGGGCAAGCCCAGCACGGAGACGATCATCTCCACGCGCGCCTTCGAGGTCGAGGATCGCCAAGGGACGGAAAGAGCGCGCGAGAGCGAGCGACGCAGGATAGCCGAGCTTTTTATCAACCCCCTGGCGCTGACCCAAGCCCTCGAGGATCTCGAGGCCTTCTTGAAACTTTCGCAGTCGGTGGCCAAAGGCGAAGGCGAAATCTCTTCGAAAATTGCGACTTTACGGCAACAGTTCGGAAAAGACCTGAATGACCACACTTTGAGGACGGTTATAGACCTTCCCGAGGAAGATCGGGCCTCCTTCTATAGCGAGGCGGCCAATCTGCTCACCACGGCGATGGCAAATCCCGTTACCCCGGACGGGATACAGAAAATACGCGAGGGGATACTGAGCGGGCGGGAGCCCACGCTTCTAACCGGGGAAGCTTCCAGGGCCGCCGCGGAAATCGCCGCTTCTCTGATCAGGACGAACACCGCTTATTCCACCGCCACCATCGAGCATGATATGGAAATGGCTGCGAGCATGGTTCCGTCCGTGACCCTGCGCTTTGAGGCGGGGCAACGCATTGTGGGAAAGGGCGAGATCATAACCCCCTTGATCCTGGACGCGCTGGGTGAGGGAGGGGCCCTATCTCCCGTGGGAACCTACCAGCAGGTGATCGGCATTACCTTGATGGCCGTGCTCATATACGCCATGACCATTTATTTTTTCATCCTCTTCAGGCGCGATATCGCCTCGGACTGGAGGCGCGTCGCCGCCGTGTGCCTGATGATTTTGGTCTATTTCGCGCTGGCGCGCGTCTTCGCGGTGTTTGCGGACGAAAACGTACTATGGGGTTATCTCGTTCCCCTGGCTATGGTGGGAATGCTGCCCGCCATACTCTTCGATCGCCTAACCGCCCTTTTTCTGGTCATCACGGCGGGGTTGACGACCGCCCTGGTGTTCAAGGGCAATGTCTACCTGACCTTGACGGCGCTACTGGGTGGGCTGGCGGGGATGATGCTGGTCAGGAGAGTGCGGACCCGCGAAGACCTTGTGCGTGCCGCGGCGGAGGTCTCGCTGGTGACGGCGGCGGTGGCGATGGTCACGGCCACCATGATCAAGGAGCTGCGCTACCTGCCCCTTGCGGGACTGGCAGGCCTGGGAAATGGGGTGCTGGCAGGCCTTCTGGCCCTCGGGGCCATGCCTGTTCTGGAGAGAATCTCCGGCATTGTCACCCCCATGCACCTCGTAGAGCTCGCCTCGCCCGACCAGCCGTTGATGAGAGAGCTCATCTCCAAGGCCCCCGGAACCTACAGCCATAGCGTGATCGTGGGCAACCTCGCGGCGGCTGCGGCACAGGAGATCGGCGCGGACGCCCTTCTCGCGAGGGTAGGGGCTTATTACCACGATATCGGCAAGACCAAGCGCTCCGCTTTTTTCGTCGAAAACCAGCCCCGTGGCTTCAACGGTCACGAAAGGATAAAACCGAATCTCAGCGCCCTGGTCATTTCATCCCACGTAAAGGAAGGGGTCGAGCTGGCGAAAAAGCATCGCCTTCCCCGCGAGATCGTCGATATCATCAAGCAACACCACGGCACGTCGCTGATACGGTACTTCTATGCGCGCGCCTTGGAGGAGGGATCGGAGGGCGTGAGCGAGAGCAGGTTCCGCTACCCCGGGGAGAGACCGCACAGCAAGGAAGCGGCGTTGGTAATGCTGGCAGACGCGGTGGAGGCGGCGGCGAAAGCGCTGGAAAAGCCGAACGCGGTAAAATTGGAACAAGTCGCCAAGTCCATAATCGACGAGCGGCTGCAGGACGGTCAACTGGCCAATTCCAGCCTGACCCTGGGAGACCTCGAAAAGATATCCCAGGCCTTCACGCGCATTCTCTGCGGCATGTACCACGAGCGCGTGGAATACCCGATACTCCTTAAAAAGGAGGATGCGTCTTGAGGGTAGAGATAGCGAACAAGGCCGGGCTGGGGGTTAAGGCGGTCAGGGAGCTGAAAAAAACATGCCGCAGGGCCATGCGCGCGGAGGGCGCGCGCCGTGACGCGGTGCTATCCGTAGCGTTGCTCGGGGAAGAGGAGATGGAGGAGCTCAACATGCGCTACAAAGGGAGGGAGGGTTGCACCGACGTGCTCGCCTTTCCCATGCTGGAGGGAAGCGGTAAAGGGTTCATCCTGGGCGACCTCGCCATATGTCCGGCAGCCGTAGCCGCGGCGCGTGAAGAATACGGCGTTGAAAAAGGGCGTGAACTCTCTTTCGTGGCCGCGCATGGGGTGCTTCACCTTCTTGGATACAGTGACGAAGATGAGGAGGGAGCGGCGCGGATGGACAAAAGACAGAGGGAGATACTGCGCATGGCAGTGGAGGGAAGATGTTCCAGGCGATGAGGTTTATGCATACGTTGCCGGTCAACGCATCCACCGTGAGCGGAGGCGAGATCGCCTGGAGGCTAGCGACCCTTTGCGGTCTTCTTGCTTCGTCGGCTTTCCTGGCCGCCTCGGAGATATCTCTGGTAAGCGTGAACCGCTTCCGAATACGCTCCCTTAGCGAAGAAGGGAATCGCAAAGCGCGCGTCCTGGAAGGACTGCTGGAGCAACCAAACCGCTTCCTTTCCACCATCCTCATGCTCACCCTATTGGTGCAGGTAGGGGCGTCGGCCATCGCCACCGGAATGGCGCTGGCCTTCGAGCTGCCCCTGGCGGCGGCCATCGCCACGGGAGTGATGACTTTCTTCATTTTCATCTTCTCCGAGATGGCGCCCAAGACCTATGCCACCAACCATCCGGAAAAGGTGGCTTTAGCGGTGGCCCCGGTGGTGAAGCTTCTGTCGGGCTTTTTCTATCCCGTGGTGCGTTTGCTCATTCTCATCTCCAACGGGGTCATACGTATTTTCGGGGGCAAAACCATCAAAGAGGGCCCCTTCGTCACCGAAGGAGACATCAAAGCCCTCGTTTCCGCGGCAGAGGAACAGGACGTCATCGAAGAGGAGGAGAAAAAGCTCATCCATTCCATCTTCGATTTCGGCGACACCCTGGTCCGTGAGGTGATGATCCCGCGTACCGATATGGTGATGCTGGAGGACAGCGCCGGCCTCGAGGAGGCGCTGGAGGTAATCTTGAGGACAGGGTTCTCCCGCATCCCCGTCTATCACCACGATTTCGACCATATCATTGGGGTTCTGTACGCCAAAGACCTTCTCCCTTATCTCAAGCGCGGGGAGAGCGACGTAAAGCCGAGGGATCTGCTGCGCGAGGCGTATTTCGTACCCGAGACCAAACGAGTGAGCGAGCTGCTCACCGAGTTGCGAACCCTGACCATCCACATGGCCATCGTGCTGGACGAATACGGAGGGACCTCAGGCCTGGTGACCATCGAGGACCTCTTGGAGGAGATCGTGGGGGAGATTTTCGACGAGTACGACAGCGCTATGGAACTCTACGAGAACCTCGGGGACGGAAGGTACGTGTTCGATGCGCGCATATCCATAGACGACATAAACGAGTTGCTGGGAACCCGCTTGCCGGCGCACCAATGGGATACCCTGGGCGGACTGATGTATAACCTCATGGGAAAGATACCCAAGCAAGGGGAATCGGTGACCTTTGAGGGTATGCGCCTTGTGGCGCAGAAGGTGGTCGGTAGGCGCATTTACATGGTGCTGCTCGAGGTACTGGATGGAGAGGAAGCGGCTCGGGGATGAAGACCGCGGGCATGGCGACGGTGCGATGAGCCGGGGCCACGCGTGGCTGGAAGTAGGGTACCTGCTCGGACCGGGTTTTCGCCTCCTTTTCACCGATCGTACGGGAGGGGTCAGCGAGCCACCTTATGATGAAATGAACCTCGCCTTCCACACTGGGGACGATCCTTCAAAGGTGGCGAAGAACCGGGCCATACTCGCCCGATGGATCGGGCTGGGAGATAGCCGCATGATTTATCCCCAACAAGTGCACGGCTTAAGCGTGGCCTGGCTGGAGGGGACATCCGTGCGATCCGTGACCATGGATGAGGAAGTCCTGCGGGGAAAGGACGGCCTTATAAGCACCGAAAGCGGGCTTGCGCTGTCGGTGCTCACGGCGGATTGCGTGCCCTTGGCGCTGGCATATCCGGAGCGCGGCATCGTGGCCGTCTTACACGCGGGTTGGCGCGGGACCATCGGCGACATCGCCTCCATAGCCTGTCGGCTCATCGAGGAACGTACGGGAGCGAAGGCCTCGGAGGCCAGAGCCGTTATGGGTCCTTGCATCGGACCATGTTGCTACGAGGTCGATAAAGGCAGGGCGGAACAGTTCGTCGAAAAATATCCTGACGGAAATGTGGTATTCCGCCATGGAGGCGCTTGGAGTCTTGACCTGAAGC
Organism: Candidatus Solincola daggyaiensis; assembly: GCA_015711825.1. Classification (GTDB taxonomy): domain Bacteria; phylum Actinomycetota; class Geothermincolia; order Geothermincolales; family RBG-13-55-18; genus Solincola_B; species Solincola_B daggyaiensis. The sequence goes on along the minus strand of JACVJD010000002.1, from coordinate 47,772 downwards.
AAGCCAACATCGTGAACTTGAAAAGATGCGGCATCGAGGAAAGCGCCATCCACCTGGTGGGGGGATGCACCTGCTGTGAGCCACGCTATTACTCCTTTCGGCGTGACGGGATAACGGGCAGGCAAGGCGCTTTCCTGTGGCGGGAGGAAAAGGTCAGGTGATGCGGAGGTGAAAACAAGGGCTCATGTCCTTGTGTACGGCCGTGTGCAAGGAGTCTATTACCGCTCCTATGCCGTGGATAAAGCCAGGGATCTGGGGTTGACGGGGTGGGTGCGCAATCGCTTCGACGGGCGGGTGGAAGCGGTGTTTGAGGGTGAGGAGGATGCGGTGCGAAAAATGGTGAGATGGTGCCATCAGGGGTCGCCATCCGCCCGCGTGGAAAGAGTCGAGGTCAGTTGGGAGGAGGCCACGGGGGAGTTCGCCGATTTCAGGGTGACCTACGGGGAGTAGGTGGGCTATGAGCGAAGGCCAGATCATCATGAGGTTGCTTGCCGCGCTGTTGTGCGGGGGCTTGATCGGTCTAGAGCGGGAAAGGGGCGACAGGCCTGCGGGCTTTCGTACCTATATCATGGTATCCCTCGGCGCATCCTTGTTCACCGTGTTGTCCCTCATCGCCTTTCCCGGTTCCGACCCGGCGAGGATCGCCGCCCAGGTGGTCATCGGTATCGGCTTTTTGGGCGCGGGGGTGATCGTGGTCTACGGCGGGACCCATGTGGTGGGCATAACCACTGCGGCCACCATGTGGGCGACGGCGGCGGTGGGGATGTCGGCGGGGGCAGGCCGTTTCGTTACTTGCCTGTATACCACCGCCATGATCCTGTTGGTCTTGGTGGCCTTGCCCTGGGTGGAGGAAAGGGTCATCGCCCGCTTTCTGCGTCGGAGGATATATTTCACGGTCAGAAGCGCTCCGAGGCCCGGCTTGGTGGAGGAGGTGACCGCTACCCTCGCGCAATACGGGGTGAAGGCTACGCTGCTGAGATACGAGCAATGCCTTGCTCCGCAGGCCGAATGCAGCCTGCTTCTGCAGTCCAAAGCGACGGCGAAGACCGATCTTCTCGCGGCGATGGAGGCGCTGCGCCAGCTCCATGGGGTCACGTATATCGGCTTCGAGGAATGAGGGGGTGCATGGGGTTGCCGGCTGTGAGGGAAAACCTCGCCTCGGTGAGGGAGCGCATCGCGTCGGCTGCGCGTAGGTGCGGGAGGGATGCGGCAGAGATAACCCTGGTGGCGGTGAGCAAGAACATGCCCGATTCTCTGGTGCTGGAGGCGGTGGAGGCCGGGCAACGGGTTTTCGCGGAGAACCGCGCCCAGGAACTGGCGGGAAGGCTACGACGGCTGGGAAGGGACCTGGAGTGGCATTTCATTGGCCATCTGCAGAGGAATAAGGTTAATATGGTGGTGGGAAACGTGGCCCTGATACACAGCGTGGACAGCAAACGCCTCCTGGAAGCCGTCGCCGCCAGGGCTCGCGATATCCAAATGGTGCAGGATATACTCCTGCAGGTAAACCTGACCGGAGAGGAGAGCAAGTACGGCCTTGAGGAGGGGGAGGTCGCATATGTGCTGGAAATAGCCGCCGGCCTTAGCTCCGTACGGGTACGGGGCCTCATGACCATGGCGGCGTTGGCGGATAACCCCGAGGCGTCGAGAAGATGTTTCCGCAGGCTGCGGGAATTGCGCGACCGACTGGAAGGCGAGATTGAAGGGACGAGTCTGGAGATACTGAGCATGGGCATGACGCAGGATTTCGAGGTGGCCGTGGAGGAAGGAGCCAACATGCTGCGTGTGGGAACGGCCATTTTCGCGACCTGAAGGCATTGGGAGGTGGCAACATGGCTGGGTTTTTTCGCAGGGCGCTTATCTACCTCGGACTGGTAGAGGACGATGAGTTCGAGGATATGCTGGAATACGATGAGGCGCAGTTGGCGCCCGTCGAGCCCGCGGTTTCGCGACGTGCCCAGCGCGAAGAGGCGCGCCTTGCCGCGGTGCAGCCCGTGCCCAGCAAGCAGGTGCGCGTGCACATGGTGGAGCCTAAATCCTTCAACGACGCCGAGCAGATAGGGCAGAAGTTCAAATCGGACATACCGGTGATCATCAATCTTCAGCAGGCGGACGCCGAGCTTTCGAAAAGGCTGATCGATTTCGCCAGCGGGCTCACCTATGGCTTGGACGGAGGGATACAACGGGTAGCGGATCGGGTCTTCCTCCTGACCCCCCACAACGTCGAGGTCTCCGCGGAGGATAAGCGCTGGCTGCGCGAGAAGGGATTTTTCAACCAGTTCTGATCATCGGATCGACCATCTGGCAATGGAGATCACATGAAGAAGATCGCTTTTATCGGCGCCGGAAAGATGGCCGAGGCCATCCTCAAGCGGCTCCTGAAGTCAGGCTGGACCGCCGCCCATGAGGTGGTGGTTACGGATGTGGCGGATGAAAGGCTGCGCCATATGGGGGATGAATACAAGGTGGAGGTTTCGAGGTCCAATCCCCAGGCGGTGGTCGAGGCAGAGTCGGTGCTGCTGGCGGTAAAGCCCCAGCAGTTGGAGGAGGTTCTGAGGGAGGTCGCGACCTCCCTGCGGCAGGGCCAGGTGGTGATATCCATAGCCATGGGCAAGACCACGCAATTCATCCAGGACCTGCTACCGTCCGGTACCGAGGTTGTCAGGGCGATGCCTAACCACCCCGCCATGGTGGGGGAGGCGGTGTCGGTTCTCAGCTACGGCTCCCATGCGGGAGAGAGGGCGAGGGCTATAGCGAGGGAGATCTTCTCTTGCCTGGGCGAGGTACACGAGGTCGAGGAGAGGCTGCAGGACGCGGCCATGGCCCTTTCGGGATGTGGGCCGGCTTATTTCTACGTCATCGCCGAGGCCATGAGCGACGCAGGGGTCAAACTTGGCCTGGGCCGCGATCTGAGCCTTAAACTGGCCGCCGGGACCATGTTGGGAGCGGGGAAAATGCTCCAGGAGACGGGAATGCATCCGGGATCGCTAAAGGATATGGTCGCCTCGCCGGGCGGTTCGACCATCATGGCGCTGGAGGCGCTTGAGGAGGCAGGGATTCGGGACGCCTTCTACAAGGCGCTGACCGCGGCCTGGAAGAGGGCCCAGGAGGTCTGAGGTGGAGGCGGTCGGCGATATCCTGTGGTGGATATTGTTGGCGTACCTCCTGGCGGTATTCGCAAGGGTGATCATCGGCTGGCTGCCGGTGAGGTGGCCGAGGGGGATTAGATCGGCGGTGGTCTTTATCTACGATATTACCGAGCCCGTACTGTCGCCGTTGCGACGCTTAATCCCCGCCATACCGGTGGGAGAGGGCGTGGCTTTGGATCTTTCTCCCACCGTGCTCATATTGCTCATAGTTTTTTTGCAATGGCTGGTGCGCAAGGTTTTCGGCTGATGGGCAGCGCGTGGAAGGGTTAACTTGCGGGGAACTGGCCCCGATAAAATAATAAGGCAGAGCCGATAAGCACTGCGGGTGAAGGGTGCCGGCGTCGATGAGGAGAGGGTGTGGCGTATCCCGAAGGAGGCGGTAAAGTTGGCTATTGGCCCCATGGATATTCATCACAAAGAGTTCAGCACCGTGCGCGTGGGAGGCTACAACAAGGAGGAGGTCGACGCTTTTTTGGACATGGTGGCCGACGAACTGGAGCGGCTTCTGCACCGCAACCAGGAACAGGCCGAACTGGTAGAGTCCATGCGCCAAAAGGCGAGTCAGTTCGATTCCATGCAGCAAACACTGCAGAACGCCATCATCAACGCGCAGAAGAGCGCCGACAACATCGTGCAGGAGGCGCGCAGCCAGGCGGAGGCCATGCTGAAAGAGGCACAGGAACAGAGCCTCCGCATGTTGGAGGAAGCGAGGGCGGAGCGTTCCCGCATCTCTCAGTCTTTTGCGGGTATCAGGGAGCAGGTTATGGCCTATATGGCGACCATCAAGGAACTGTTGGAGAAGAACCATGCCATGATAAGGGAATACGAAGCAAGACTCTCCACCGCGGAGCTGCAGGAGGCGCCGCCACAACCGGCTACCCCGGCCACGCCTGTGCCGCCGCCGCAACCGGAGGTGACGACCGTCGAGCCGGGCCCATATTTCGTGCCGCAAGAAACCGAGGCATCGCCCGCGCCTGTGGACGCATTCACGCCCCCCGCCAGCGCCCAGCAGCCGGAAACGCCGCCCATACCTGAACCCGATTTCGCTCGCTTTCGGGGGGCGGCGGAGGAGGCCGCTCCAGGTCCCCGATCACAGCCGCTGGCTGAGCCGGTCGAGCCCCCGGCTGCCCCGCGCTTCGATAGCGTTCCCACCCCTTCGTTGCGGGAGGACGAGCAGGAGGAAGCTCCGGCCCAGCTTGCTCCTCCGAAACCGCAACCGCTGGTGGAGATGTTTCCGGAACCTGCACAAGCACCGCAACCTCAGCGGCCCACGGTAACCCCGGAGCAGGAGATGGAGCTCATGCGCCGCAGTATGGAACGTGAGGCTCCTCCTGTGGAACCGGCCCCGCCGCAACAGGAGCGTGAGGAAGGCGAGAAGCACTTTTTCTGGGAATAAGATGGACGGCGGCACCAAGGGGAAGGGCCTCACCCTCCCCTTTTCAATCACCTGCCTTTTTTCTCGGGGCGCGGTATGTGGCGTGGATTTGGCGGTGGCGACTTATCTCTGCTCCTGGCAACCAAAAGATCCCTAGCGGCGCATGAAGGACGGCGCAGTAACGCAGCGCCACCAGCGCATGATCGACCGCAGCGGCCCGTTTTTTCTCGGGCCGGAGGGAACTCTGCGTTTTTCTTCCAGGCCGGGCGCGAAGATGGTCACGGCCTCATGTCGGCTAGCGGGAAAGGGAAGCCAGGAGATCCCGTATCTCCGGCTCGCTGAGGCCGCGCACCAGAACGGACTTATTTCTGGACGTGCCGCCTTTCAATATCGCCAGGCGTGACGGTGGGACTCCGAGGAAGTCCGACAGCACCCGCAAAGCCTCGCGATTGGCCTTCCCCTGTTGAGGTTGAGCGTGGACCGATATGACGATTCTGCCGGCGGACAATCCCTCGACGCGGCTGCGGGATGAGCCCGGATTTACCCTCGCTTCGCATACGCATCCCTCGGGGTGGTTTCTTGTGATGGGTGTCTCATCTTTGACCAAGTCGGCCCTCCTTGGGCGAGGATTGTACCGCCACGCTCCCCATACCCCTCCATCACGCGCTTCGGGACAGCCCAAGCCCGCCTTGATAGGGGACGATGATATATTGCGCAATGCGCGCCTCCCCGTGGCGGGCTATACCTGTCCGGCGGGGCTGGAATACAGCTATCATAATCGACAACGCCTCGCCTTGATAGCCCGGCATGCCTCTCCTGCGCCGCCCGCCCGACCGTTTGATGCTTTACCGCTGGAGAGTCGGTGGCCATCGGTTTTACCATGCCCTCCTAGGCGTTCGCCTCTGGAGCCACGTGGATGGTCCCTTGCCGGTCAGGTATTGCCGTCAGGCGGCTAGGCGATATGGGTGCGCGGTTGCGCTACTGCGGTGCGCGTGCTAATAATGGAGCAAAATCCCAAGTTCTGACGGAGATGATAGAGGATGGATTACCGCAAGACCCTTAACCTGCCGCGCACGGATTTTCCCATGAAAGCGGATCTACCGCGACGGGAACCGCAGATCCAAAGGGCGTGGAAGGAAAAGGATATATACCACAAGGTGCTGGAGAAGACCCGGGATTGCCCCCCCTTCATACTGCATGACGGGCCGCCGTACGCAAACGGAGACCTTCACCTCGGGACCGCCCTGAACAAAATACTCAAGGACATCATCATCCGCTACAAGAGCATGAGCGGCCATTTTTGCCCTTACGTGCCCGGCTGGGATTGCCACGGGCAGCCCATCGAGTACAACGTTGAGCGTATGCTGGGGGAGGAGAAAGGCAAGCTGGACGTGTTGGAGATAAGGAGGCGCTGCCGAGAATACGCCTTGCACTACGTGGGGCGGCAATCCGAGCAGTTCCAGCGCCTGGGAGTGCGGGGCGACTTCGACAACCCGTACCTGACCCTGAAGCCCTCCTACGAGGCGGTAAACATAAGCGTCCTCGCGGATCTGTTGGAAAAGGGACTGGTGTACCGCAGCCGCAAACCCATCCACTGGTGTCCGCGCTGCGTGACCGCGTTGGCGGAAGCAGAGCTGGAGTACAAGGAGAAAGTATCCCCGTCCATTTACGTCAAGTTCCCGCTTATGGACAAGCTGCCTGGGGATGACGGGGAAGCCGCAGTGGTGATATGGACCACTACCCCGTGGACCCTGCCGGCAAATGTGGCCGTCGCCCTTCACCCGGACATGGATTACGTTCTTGCCGAGGCGGGCGGAGAACGCGTCCTGGTGGGCGTGCCTCTGCTCGAGCGCGCCATGGAGGAAATGGGGTTGAGGGACTACGTGCAAAAGGCGCGCTACCGGGGAAGCGATCTCGCGGGGCTAAAGGCGCGTCATCCCTGGCGGAAACGTCCATCCGCTTTGGTGACCTCGCAATACGTCACTACCGAGCAGGGGACGGGGGCGGTGCATATAGCCCCCGGCCACGGCGACGAAGATTACCACGTGGGGCTCGAATATGACCTTCCCATGGTCATGCCCGTTGACGACTTAGGCAGGTTCACTTCGGAGGCTCCCGAGTTCGAGGGCATATTCATCGACGACGCCAACCCGCGTATTATGGAGGACCTGGAATCACGCGGCTTGCTGATGGGAAAAGGGGACCTGGCTCATTCCTATCCCCATTGCTGGCGCTGCAAGGGGCCGGTGATTTTTCGCGCCACGCCCCAGTGGTTCGTGGGCGTCGACATCCCCTTGCAAGGATCCACCCTGCGCCGGCGCTGCCTGGAGGCCATGGAGGAGGTGATGTGGATCCCCTCTTGGAACAGCAGACGCATGAGAGGGATGCTTGAGTCCCGGCCGGACTGGTGCATCTCGCGCCAACGCTCATGGGGAGTGCCCATCCCCGCTTTCTATTGCTTGGATTGCGGGGAGGAGCTGTTCACGCCGGAATCGTTGCGCAAAGTCGAGGAATTGATCGCGAGGGAGGGAGCGGATGCCTGGTTCTTGCGGGAACCCTCCGATATCTTGGGAGAGTCCTTCTCCTGCCGTGGTTGCGGCTCCAGGCGCTTTCGGAAGGAGATGGACATACTGGACGTATGGTTCGAATCCGGCGTGAGCCACGAAGCGGTGTTGAACCAGTGGGAGGGCCTCACCTGGCCGAGCGACATGTACCTAGAGGGAAGCGATCAGCACCGGGGATGGTTCCAGACCTCCATGCTCACCGCAGTAGGCAAGCGCGGCGCCCCGCCTTATCGCTCCGTGCTCACCCACGGTTTCGTGGTTGACGGGGAAGGCAGGAAGATGTCCAAGCTCCTGGGAAACGTCATCAACCCCATGGACATCTGCGATTCCCTGGGAGCCGACATCCTGCGCCTATGGGTTGCGGCGGCAGACTACACCGTGGACATCCCGGCCTCTCCGGAGATCTTCGACCGCCTGGTGGAGGCGTACCGCAGGATACGCAACACGCTGCGTTTCCTCCTCGGCAACCTCTATGATTTCGACCCCGCGGAGCATGCCCTGCCGGTGCGGGAGATGGAGGATCTCGACAGGTGGATCCTTTCGCGTCTGCACGACCTCGTGGAGAGATGCACGAAGGCCTACGAGGAATACCAGCTGCACGTGGTTTTTCACTCCCTGCATAACTTCTGCGCCGTGGACCTGAGCGCCCTGTATCTGGATATGCGCAAGGACTGCCTTTACACCTTCGCTTCCAGATCGCCCCGCAGAAGATCGGCGCAGACCGCCATCCATCACCTCCTGGACAGCCTGGTGCGGATCATGGCTCCCGTGCTTTGCCATACCGCCGATGAGGCATGGTCCAACCTGGCGGGCGCGGAGGTGGAGAGCGTGCAGCTTGCCGAATGGCCCCACCCCCCCGCGGAATGGAAGCAGGCGGAGTTGGAGGAGGAATTCGCGGCCCTGCTCGAGGTGCGGGAGCTGGTGACGAAGTCTCTGGAGGAGAAACGCGTCTCAAAGGAGATCGGGACCTCCCTCGAGGCGGCGGTGCGCATTGTCGCGCCCCCTGAAACGGCCGCGAGGTTGAGAAGCAGGGCGGACTTGCTCCCGACCCTTTTCATCGTCTCCGCGGTGGAGGTGGCAGACGCGGATTCGCAAGAGGTAAGGGTTGAAATCGGCAGGGCGCCCGGCGAAAAATGCGCCCGTTGCTGGAATTATCGCACCACGGTAGGCGATGATCCGGCGCACGCGGAGATCTGCCATCGCTGCCTGGAGGCTATTAGGGCCGCGGAATAAACGCGGACCTCCGTGTCCGAGAAACACCTCTTGCGTCAAGCGCATCGACCATAGGCCTTCCGCCCGTGATTCCGCATCGAGACCGGAACGAGCACCATGCTTGCGCTTTCTAAACGTTCGTGATGCCTGCCGTTTCTTTTAGGTTATGTCCGTGGAACAAGGCTCAAGCCGTGCGGGGATCGGCTTGACGCTGTCGACCGTTTACGGATATCGCAGATGGAAGGTCATACTTGTGCGAAGAGAAGAATCGTGCATAATAGGGATAATGCGATGAGCCGACCGGCTATTGACGAGGATAGAGATGAACAAAAAACAGCTGGCTCTTTTCAAGAAAAAGCTTCTGGAGGAGAAGCGATCCCTCGAGAAGGAATACCATGATCTGGAGGAGGGCAACCTGCACTCCTCGCAATCCGAGTTCTCAGGCGAGATGCCCTTCGAGGAGGATTATGCCGCCAGCGGCACCGCCACCTTCGAGAGGGAAAGGGATCTCTCGCTATCCGAAAACGTTAAGGATATCCTGCAGAAAGTCAACGAAGCCCTGGAGCGCATCGAGGATGGGACCTACGGAAAGTGCGTGTCGTGCGGCTCCGACATCCCCCTCGAGCGCCTCGAGGCCCTTCCCTACGCGAGCCTCTGCATCCCGTGCAAGCAAAAGGAAGAAAAGGCTTCCCGCTGACGCTTGCGGTCGCCTCCCTGGCGACCCTGGCCATCGACCAGGCAAGCAAAGCGATGGTGAGAGTCTTTATTCCCCAGGGCAAGGAAGGCGTCTCCATATCTTTCCTCAGGCTGCGCCAGGTGCGCAACCCCGGCACCGCATTCGGCATCATCCAGGGGAGGTCGTGGCCTCTTTTCCTGGCCAGCATCGCCGTGTTCGCGGTGTTGCTGCTGGTGCTCTGGAGGTGGGGAAAGCCGGGGGGAGCTCTCTTCCAGACCGGGCTGGGCTTGATAATAGGCGGGGCCGCGGGTAACATCATCGACAGGATTGCCCTCGGCGCGGTGGTCGATTTCATAGACGTGGGTTTCTGGCCCGTCTTCAACCTGGCGGATACCGCCATCGTCATAGGATTGGGCCTGGTATTGCTGGCGGTGGCTAGAGAAGGGATGTTCGAGGGTGAGGGGAAGGCACGCCGGGACGGCGTAGGTTGAGCGTCCGGCCGGGGTTGCCGTAAAACGTGTCTCGAAAGGGGAGGAGCTCCGCTTGAAACCCGAGCTTTTCAAAATCGGTCCGCTTACCGTGCACTCCTACGGGTTTTTTCTCGCCCTTGCCTTTATGGTGGGGATGCTGGTGAGTTTCTGGTACCTGAGGCGCCGTTTCGTGGACGCATACGTGGTATTCGAGCTGGTGCTGGCGGCGGCGGTGGGGGGGATCATCGGGGCGCGCGTATTCTACGTCCTGGGGCACTGGAGCGAGTTCTCTTCAAGGTGGTGGGAGGCCTTTAAATTCTGGAACGTACAGGGACTGGTTTTCTACGGAGGTTTCATATTAGGGGTGGCCGCCGCCGCGGCCTTGATCAAGCTGAGAGGCCTGTCCATCGGCGAGGTTATGGACGCCGGGGGGCTGGCCGTGCCCGCCTCCCTTGCGGTAGCCAGGGTGGGCTGCTACCTTAACGGGTGTTGTTTCGGCAAGTCGTCCGGACTGCCCTGGGCCGTCACCTTTCCCGTAGAGACCCAGAGGATCATGGGCATGCCGGCAAACCCCCTTCACCCCACCCAGATATACGAACTGATCATGGACCTCGCGATCTTCGTGATCCTTCTCGCGATCCATAAGCGATTTCGTTACCGGGGCGAGATAATGATCGCTTTCATCATGCTCTACGCCGTGGTGCGCTTCATCAACGAGTTCTTCCGCTTTCACGTCAAGTCGTCGGGCAACCTCTTCTTCCAGGTGCTGAGCGCGGCGGGGTTTGTCCTCGCCGGCCTGGTGCTGCTTTTCAGGCGGCGCTTGCTCTCGGAGGCAAGATAGCTTGAGGCGTATCGTATTCGAGACCTCGCCTGAGCATGAAGGCATGCGCTTGGACGTGTGCGTCTCGTTCCAGGCCGGGATAACCCGCACCGCGGCGCAGCGCCTCATAGCAGAGGGAAAGGTGCTGGTGGACGGCTTTCCGGCCCCGAAACGCCATCTCATGCGTGCGGAGGAGCGGGTGGAGGTATTGCTACCGGATCCCCTGCCTCCTGAACCTGCTTCGCAGGATATACCCGTACGTGTTCTATACCAGGATGACGACCTGGCGGTGGTATGCAAACCGGCGGGAATGGTAGTGCATCCTGCGGCGGGTCACCGGGACCGCACCCTGGTCAACGCCTTGCTGCATGCCCTGGACGGGCTATCGGGAGTGGGGGGAGTCGGCAGGCCGGGCATAGTGCACCGCCTGGATAAAGACACCTCGGGGCTGATGGTGGTGGCCAAGAACGACCGCGCTCATCTCATCCTGCAGAGGATGATAAAGGAACGGACGCTGCACAGATACTATCTGGTGCTTGTGCACGGCGTTCCAGCCACGGGCCTGGGGACGGTGTCCGCGCCCGTGGGAAGGGATGTACGGAACCGCAAGCGCATGGCGGTAAACGCGGTTTCGGGAAGAGAAGCGGTCACCCATTTCGAGGTCCTGCGCGATTTCGGGCGCGCCGCGCTTATCGAGGCGGAGCTGCAGACGGGAAGGACACACCAGATCAGGGTGCACATGGCTTATATAGGCCACCCGGTGGTGGGGGATCGGGTGTATGGCCGGTGGGGTCCCTTAGAGCACGAGCTGGGCATAAAACGCCAGTTCCTGCACGCCTGGAAACTATCCTTCAACCATCCCGTCAGCGGTAATCCGCTGCTCTTCGAGGAGCCCCTTCCGGAGGATCTGGAGTCGGCTCTGGACGTCCTGAGCTCAAGAGCAGACAAACGACCAGGCTGATGTTTTTCCATCACCCGGTCGCAAAGGCGTTGTGCCGCCTATGACCGCTAAGGGAAGCCGCGAAAAACACGCCAGCATGCCGCTACTCGAGGTGTTCGTTGCCACGGATGCTCCCGCTTCCGCCGCGATAAAAGGGATCAAGGTCTCCCGTTCACGCCTTATTTCGACCATTTATGCCGCGAAAAGCCGCGCTTTCGGGATTGTTCTCATCATCGCCCCATAAAGGGTTGATAATGATATTGAAAGGAGGATATATGAGCAGGCCGCTTAGCGAAAAAGCGCTCTCGGAGGTTAACGGGGCTTGCGACAGCATCATACGCATCGAGCTTATAACCCATTTTCACCGCAATCCGGGCATGGAAAGCACCCCTTCGCACATGGCGGAAGCCATCGGCCGCGAACGAACCAGGGTTGAGGAGCAGCTGAAAAAACTCGTCCAACTGCGCATATTGCAGGAAACCTCCAGGGGGGATAAGGTTTATTACCGCTATCTGCCTCCCGTTTCCGCCGGGAAAAGGGAGCATCAGCCCGATGTGGAGGCGGGAGAGGCGGCCGTGGGCATGATAGGACTCCTTTAAGGATGAAGGAAGGATCGTAGCCGGGGATTCCCCCCACCGAGATGACGCCGAAGCCGCAGCCGCTCACCCCCCACAGGTTACCTTTCAGTACGTATATGCTGCCTTTGACGGGGAGTTTCTTTGTGTCTTCGCGTATGGGAGAGGATAATCATGGCATGGCATGGCATGGATGCGGGATAAAAAGGCGCGCCAAAACGGGGAGGAGAGATGTCGGGTAAAGCCGTGCGGGTCGAGATAATCGCCTTTTTCAACCACTGTCCTCAACGGAGCTGTACCTGTGAGGAAGTCGCGGAGGCGCTGCAGAGGGCGGAGGAAGAGGTCGAGCCTCAGCTGGATAAGCTCGTCGTTTTGGGAATACTGGATCGTTTCAAGGAGGGAGACGCGGTCTGGTACCAAGCCAGGGCCGCATATTCAGGGGGCAACGGCCACCATACAAACCTCGAAAACGGAGCGCGGGCCGAGGAGGCCGGCGGCTCGCATAAAAGCGAAAAGCTCCCCGAAAAGGCATCCGAAGGCCGGAGCGTAGCGGGTGCCGATGGGCAGGCCAAAGCCGGCTCTCCGGGGGCGGCCATGGGAGCTTATGGGCACTGCGCCAAACCCATGTGCGTGTGAGCCGCGAATAAAGGCTTGTCTTGCAAAGCCATGTTTTCCATCCCCCCGTGCTTTACGGGACACCTTATCTCAGCCGGTTCGGGTTGCGTATAACGCTCAAGGGACGGAGTTTTACCTTGCGATCATACACAGCGCCGGGGAAGGTGTTTCATGATCGAGGTCACGCAACCGCTACGAGGCGGCAACACGGCTGCGACCGGGAAATAAGGCCCTGAAGGTTACGCTGATGCCGTAGTGCTGGTTTCTCGCGCCACCGTTCATCCGGCTCCGTCCCTTTCCCCGTCATCTCCTTCTGGGGCAATGCCTAGCGAGGTCATCTCCGCCTCCAACTCGCTTATGAGCTCGCTGAGTCGTTCCCGCCTTCTCAGGAGGGCGCGAAGGCGGGAGCGGTAACCCTCAACCCCGTCATCCCTGCCGAACTCCGGGCATATATCGCGGTAAGAACACCAAGGGCACAGTCGGTTCGGGGTGGGGGAGAAATGGCCATGGGATATGAGGGCGGCGACGCGGTCGATGCGCTCCCTCACGCGTGCGATACCCTCCCCGTCGAGTGGGCGGGTGGAGAAACGCTGGTTGGGGAGGAGGTAGTAAAAAGTAAGTTTCGACGGGGTTATTCCCCATACCTCCCTGCAGGCGAGCTGGTAGATGGGCAGCTGAAGGTCCTCCCGCAATCTCGAGAGCTCGGGGAGGCGGCGGTTGGTCTTATAATCTATGATCTCGTATCTACCGTCGGAATGGCGGTCCATGCGGTCGATGACGCCGCTGAGCGCATAGTCTCCCATATCCAGCTCGAAACGCTCCTCCAACGCCACGGGGAGTCGGAAATCGGCCATGTTGACATGGTAGAAACAGCTTAAAACCTCGCGCGCATGCTCAAGGAACGCCTCTTCCTCCTCCTGGTCCGCGAATCCCTCGCTGCTCCAGCAGGAAACCAGGTATTCCAGGAGTTCATCCAGGGTGGGAGGGACGGGAACGTCGCGCCGGTAAAGCCATTCCAGGGCAGCGTGCAGGCTTCTGCCGAATGAGAGATGAGGGCTCGGCTCCTCCTCGATGCCGTCGATATAACGGTAGCGATAGGAAAGAGGGCAACGCTCGTAAGCGCTTATGGCGGTGTAGCTGAGGCGCATGTCCATCCTCCTCCCGCCCACTCCTGCGGTTCTAAGGGCGGCGATCCAGACGCGAACCCTATCGCGATTACAATCATGGACGGCGACCTTGTCGTCGACCGTACCGCCCAGGTTGTCACCACGCGAGGTTATAATAGCACCGACCGGTGACGTAAAGGACCCGGCTGTAAGGGTGGCGAAATCCCATTCGGGAACGATGTCGCCTCGCCGATAAGAGCACCGGCGTCAGGCAAGCCGTAATTCGCGAGCGGAGGTGAGGACTTGGGAGTCCCGTTCGTGCACCTGCACAACCATACCGAGTACTCCATGCTGGACGGAGCGGCACGCATCCCGGACCTGGTTTCCTCGGCAAAGGAAAAAGGCTTCGAGGCCCTGGCCATAACCGACCATGGAGGAATGTACGGCGTGGTGTCCTTCTACCGTGAGGCGGTGAGACAGGGCTTAAAGCCGATCCTCGGCGTCGAGGCCTACCTGACCCTGGGCTCTCGCTTCGACCGCAAGCCGATAAAGGACGACCCCAACTACCACCTCCTTCTGCTGGCGGAGAACATGACCGGTTACCGCAACCTCATGAAACTGGTCACCCTTTCGTTCATGGACGGGTTTTACTACAAACCGCGCGTGGACAAGGAGGCGCTTCGCGCCCACAGCGAGGGCATAATAGCCTTCTCGGCGTGCCTCAAGGGAGAGATCTCATCGCGCCTCCTGGCCGACGACTACGATGGCGCCGCGGCTGCGGCGCGCGAATACCGGGATATCTTCGGGGAGAGGGGTTTCTTCCTGGAGCTCATGGACCATGGTCTTCCGGAGGAGAGAAAGATAAACCCCGGGCTGCTGCAGCTTGCCGAGGAACTGGGGATGGGGGTGGTGGCAAGCAACGACCTCCATTACGTGCGTAAAGAGGACAGCATCCACCACGATGTCCTGCTATGCATCCAGACCAACTCCACCCTCGATCAGGAGGACAGGCTGAGGTTCTCCAGCGACCAGTTCTACCTCAAGGATTTCGAGGAGATGAGAGAGGCCTTCGATGCCGTGCCCGAGGCGTTGGCGAACACGGTGGAGATCGCCGAACGCTGCAACGTGGAGCTGGAGTTCGGCAGGTATCTTCTGCCCAGGTACCAGGTCCCGGAGGGGTATGACCTCGACGGCTATCTGGAGAAGCTGGCCTGGGAGGGACTGCACAGGCGCTATGCAGAGGTCGCCCCGGAGCTGGAGGAGCGGCTTCGCTACGAGCTGTCGGTTATCCGGGAGATGGGGTTCTCCGGCTATTTCCTTATAGTGTGGGACTTCATCCGCTACGCCAAGGAGAAGGGCATCGTGGTGGGCCCGGGAAGGGGCTCGGCGGCGGGATCTCTCACCGCCTATTGCCTGGGGATAACCACCGTGGACCCCATTCGCTACGGCCTCCTCTTCGAGCGCTTCCTCAATCCCTCGCGCCGCACCATGCCCGACATCGACATCGATTTCTGCTACAAGCGCAGGCCGGAGGTCATAGATTACGTCAGCCGCAAATACGGCGAGGATCGCGTGGCGCAGATCGTCACCTTCTCCACCATGGCGGCCCGGGCGGCGATACGCGACGCGGGCAGGGTTTTCAACCTGGAGTACGGAAAGGTGGACCGCCTGGCCAAGATGGTTCCCGAAGGCGTGTTAAACATAACCATCGACCAGGCCCTAGACATCTCCCCGGAGCTGAGGGAGGCCTATGAATCGGACGAGCTGGCGCGCAAGATCATCGACACCGCCCGCAGCCTGGAGGGCATGACCCGCCAGGATTCCATACACGCCGCCGGGGTGGTGATCGCCGATGACGAGCTGTGTAACTACACCCCCCTGCAGCGCAGGGGTTCGGACGAGGAGGTGGTGACTCAGTTCGATATGGCGGCCATCCAGGAGATCGGGCTATTGAAGATGGATTTCCTGGGGCTGCGCACCCTCACCGTGATCAGCGACACCCTGGACAACATCCAGCGCGTGCACGGCATACGGATCAATATGGACGAGCTGCCCTTGGACGACCCGAAGACCTTCGAGCTCTTACAGCGCGGCGATACGGTAGGGGTGTTCCAGCTGGAGAGCGCCGGTATGCGTTCTTTGCTGCAGGAACTGCGCCCGGATTGCTTTGACGATATCATAGCCTGCCTTGCCCTTTACCGACCCGGGCCCCTGCGCGGCGGATGGGTGAAGACGTTCGTCAACCGCAAGCACAAGCGCGCTCCCGTGGAGTATCCACATCCCGATCTCGAGCCGGTGCTGGAGGAGACCATGGGCATCATCCTCTACCAGGAACAGGTCATGCGCCTGGCGGTGGAGATGGCGGGGTACAGCATGGCCGAGGCGGACGTGCTGCGTGGGGTGGTGGCCAAGAGCAAGGCCAAGGAAATGGAGGTGCACCGCACCAAGTTCGTGGAGGGGGCGGTGGCCATGGGTTACGACCGCCGCCTGGCGGAGATGATCTTCGACCTGGTGAAGGAGTTCGGTTTCTACGGCTTCAACAAAAGCCATTCCACCGCCTACGCCGTGATCTCCTACCAGACCGCCTACCTCAAAGCCCATTTCCCGAAGGAGTTCATGGCCGCGAACCTCACCAGCGTGACCGGCAACAAAGACAAGGTGCCGGTGTTCGTCAACGAGTGCCGCAAGCTGGGCATACCCATCCTCCCCCCGGACATCAACGAGAGCTTGAAGGAGTTCACGCCGGTTGAGGAGGGGATACGCTTCGGCCTCTCGGCAGTACGCAACCTCGGCGATAACGCGGCGGAGAGGATTATCGAGCTGCGCAGGGAACAGGGGCCCTACCGTTCCCTGCTCGACTTCTGCACCAGGGTAGGTCCGGGAGTGGTAAACAAACGCGCCCTGGAAAGCCTGATCAAGAGCGGCGCCTTCGATTTCCTGGGCTACACCCGCAACCACCTCCTGAAGGTCTACGAACGCGTCGCCGACATGGCCGCCGAGAGGCAACGCCTCATAGAGGAGGGACAGTTCTCGCTTTTCGGAGACGAGGACGTGGAGGACCCCTTGGCGCAAGGAACGGTGGAGGAGGAGCTTCCCGAGGCAGTGCTGTTGGCGTACGAAAAAGAGATGTTGGGCATCTACGTCACCGACCACCCTCTCATGCAGGTCAAGGAGGAGCTTAGCCGCAACGTTGAGTGCGATATCGCCGATCTCCCCGAGCTCGCCGACGGATCAACGAAGTGGATCGGGGGGTTGGTGGGAAAGATATCCCCCAGGGTGACCAAGCGGGGAGATCTCATGGCCAACTTGATCCTCGAGGACCTCACGGGCAGGGTGGAGGTCACGGTTTTCCCGGCACTTTACGCCCAGAGCCGCGAGATATTGCGCGAAGACGCCGTCGTTTGCGTAAAAGCGAAGGTGGAGGCGGGGGAAAGAGAGGAGGAAAGCGGGGGCACGGTGCGAGTAGTGGCGCTGGAGATAAAAGAGCCTCGTCTGCGCAAGCCGGAGGACTGCGAGCTCTGCATACGGCTGCTGCGTTTCCAGGCGGAAAGGGATACCCTGGAGGATCTCAAGCGCGTGCTGGGAAGACATCCGGGCAAGACTCCTGTTAAACTCAAGCTGGAGGAAGGGGATGCCTTGAAGGTGTTCCGCCTTCCGAAGGAATTGAGCGTGGATCCTGACAGCTCCCTATATGCCGAAGTGCTCTCTTTGCTGGGTGACGGCTGCATCGCCCTGGAATAGGAGCACGACCCCCAGGGGTCTGAGGGGATGCAGCCGGGAAGGGAAAAGACGATAGAGGGGTCAAATAGATGAAGGTATTGCGGATAGAGGACTTCGCGGGCCTGGAGGAACTGCGGAGGGCATTGGGTTGGGCTTTCTGGATGGAGGAAAACCAGGCCGCAGAGGTCAAAGCGATCATAGAGAGGGTACGGCATGGTGGTGACGCCGCGCTTATCGAGCTCACCATGGAGCTCGATCACGCGGACATATCCTCGAAAGGGCTACGCGTCACCAAGGCCGAGATAGACGCATCAACCTCCGCGGTGGGAAGGGATTTCGCGGAGGCCGCCCGCGTGGCGGCAAAGTCCATAAACGCCTTTCACCGCCACCAGACCTGGGAATCCGATTTCTGGGACTCCGAGGAAGGAGCCCGTCTCGGCCAGATGTTAAAGCCGCTGCGCCGCGTGGGCGCCTATGTTCCGGGCGGTATGGCCGCGTATCCCTCCACCGCCATGATGACGGTGATCCCCGCCAAGGTCGCGGGAGTGCAGGAGATCGCGGTCTGCGTGCCGCCGTCCCGGGACGGCGGGGTGAATCCCCACACCCTTTTCACGCTCAGACTGCTGGGGGTGACGGAGGTGTACCGAGTGGGGGGAGCACAGGCGATCGCGGCCATGGCCTACGGCACCGAAACCATCGGCGCGGTGGAGAAAGTGGTGGGGCCGGGCAACATCTACGTTACCCTGGCCAAAAAGGAGGTCTTCGGCCTGGTGGGCGTCGATATGCTGGCGGGACCCAGCGAACTGGTGATCATCGCCGACGCAGAGGCCGACGAGGAGTTCGTGGCCCTGGAGATGCTCGCGCAAATGGAGCATGGCGGGGGAGCGCGAGCCTGCCTTATCACCACACATGAAAGCCTGGCGCGCAAGGTAAGCGATCGCCTGAACGCCTCCGAGGCCTTTTCCGGCGGCACGGCCGCGGCGATTATCGTCAGCGGCCTTGAGGAAGGGGTAAAAGTGGCCAACCACCTTGCCCCCGAGCATCTTCTCCTTGCGACCGCCGACTTCCCCTCCCTTCTGCCCAAGGTGAGCAACGCGGGATCGATTTTTTTAGGAACGGAATCGCCGGTGGCCTTAGGAGACTATGCCATGGGCGTCAACCATGTCCTTCCCACCCGGGGAGCGGCGCGATACGCATCCCCGCTGGGGGTGTACGATTTCGTCAAGCGCTCCAACATCGTCTTCTCCAACCCCAAGGCCAATCGTACTTTAGGTCCGGTGGTGCAAGCCCTGGCGGAAATGGAGGGGCTTGTAAATCACGCCGAGGCCATGCGCAGGCATCTGCGTTGAGCCGTTCCCCCGACCTCCAGTTTTTTATGCTAATCTATTGAGCATGAGAAGAGCAGCCTTGGAAAGGAAAACCGCCGAGACGCGCGTTAAGCTGGACCTGGACCTGGACGGCGAAGGCCGCTGCAAGGTCTCCACGGGAATAGGCTTTTTCGACCACATGCTCGAGCTCCTCGCGTATCACGCCTGCATGGACCTGAACCTGGAGGCGGCAGGCGACCTGGAGGTGGACCAGCACCATACCGTGGAGGACGTGGGCCTATGCCTCGGAAGAGCGCTAAAAGAGGCCCTGGGGGCCAAGGAGGGCGTCGAGCGCTACGGGTGGGCCCTTCTGCCCATGGATGAGGCGCTATGCAGGGTGTCCGTGGACCTCAGCGGAAGGCCGCACCTCTCCTACCAGCTTGAACTACCGGCACGCCTGGTATCCGATTTCGACCCCACCTGCCTGCGCGAGTTCCTTCAGGCCTTCGTAAACGAGGCGGGGATAACCCTTCACGTCAAGGGACTGGAGGGGGGCAATCCCCATCACGTCATAGAGGCTGCTTTCAAGGGTATCGGCAGGGCGCTGGGGGCGGCGGTCAGCCCTGCGAAAAGGCACCGCGGGGCCCCCTCCAGCAAGGGATGCCTTTGAGGGGGCGGGGCATCCACCATGATCTTCATCGTTGATTACGGTATGGGGAACCTGCGCAGCGTGGAGAAGGCCTTCGTTTTCCTCGGGCATGAGGTCTGCGTCGATTCAGACCCGGAGGCGCTGCGCGAAGCTTCCGGGTTGGTGCTTCCCGGCGTAGGCGCCTTCGGAGACGCCGTGCAGGAGCTCGAAGAGAGGGGCTTGGCCGATCCTCTCCGCGAGGCCATCGCCTCCGGCGTTCCTTTCCTGGGCATTTGCCTGGGACTGCAACTCCTCTTCGAACGGAGCGAGGAAAGCCCCGGCGTGTCTGGCCTGGGGGTGATCCCCGGCGAGGTGGTGAGATTCCCTCCCCGGGTGAAGGTCCCCCATATGGGTTGGAACGATATACGGAAGGCGAAGGACCATGCGGTGCTGGCAGGGATTCCCGACGGGTCCTATTTTTATTTCGTGCACTCTTATTACGTGGTGCCCGAAGAGGAGGAGTGCCGTATTACCCTCACCGAGTATGGAGAGGATTTCGTGTCCGGCGTGGCCCTTGGCAACCTGGTAGCGGTGCAGTTCCACCCCGAGAAGAGCTCCAGCGCCGGCTTACGGCTCCTGGAAAATTTCGCCTCCATGTGCAGGTAAGGTGAGCGAATTGTTCCGTATCTATCCCGCCGTCGACATCATGGGAGGGCGCTGTGTTCGCCTCTACCGGGGGGAGATGGAAACAGAGACCGTTTATAGCCGTAATCCCCTGGAATCCGCTCTTGCCTGGGAGAAAGAGGGAGCGTCCTTCCTGCATTTAGTGGACCTTGACGGGGCCCGGGAGGGCAGGCCGGTAAACCTTGAGACGGTGAGGGCGATCCTGAAGGAGGTGAGCGTTCCCGTGCAGGTGGGCGGAGGAGTGCGCAGCGGAAAGGACGTGGAGCTCCTGCTGTCTCTGGGGGCCGCCAGGGTGATCATCGGGACCAGGGCCATCGAGGATCGCGATTTCGCCTCGGAGATAATAGGCCGGTACGGTGAGCGCGTCATCGTCAGCGTGGACGCTCGAGAAGGCAGAGTGGCTTTACGAGGATGGAAGGATGAATCGGATATCGAGCCCGTGAAGATTCTGGAGTTCCTCTCATCCCTGGGGGCAAGGCGCATCATCTTCACCGACATAAACCGCGACGGCACCCTTGAGGGGTACGACACCTCGGCGCTGGACCCCCTGCTGGGGCGCGGGATGGGGATAATAGCGGCGGGCGGGGTGACCAGCCTCGATGACCTCATGGCCTTGAAGAAACGTATGCCCGGAGGCGTGGAAGGGGCGGTGGTGGGCAAGGCGCTGTATAGCGGTGACCTCGACCTGGCGAGCGCCTTGGAGCTGGAGGAGTATTAGGCGCAGAAGGCGGAAGGGCGTGCTCCGCGCATTCGGTCTGCGCGGGTTGCAGGAAAAGTGGCGGCCGGGAGCAAACCGGTCTGAAGGAGGCTGAACGTGCATACCAAGCGCATCATTCCCTGTCTGGACGTGGACAGGGGACGCGTGGTCAAGGGGGTCAACTTCGTTTCCCTGCGGGATGCCGGAGACCCGGTGGAAATGGCGGCCGTCTATGATCGCGAGGGTGCCGATGAGCTGGTGTTCCTGGACATAACCGCCTCACACGAGGAACGCGACCTGGTCTTCGACATGGCGGCTCGCGTGGCCGAAAAAGTCTTCATCCCTTTCACGGTGGGAGGCGGTTTACGTTGCGAGGCGGATATCAGGAAAATGCTGGCCACGGGCGCGGACAAGGTCTCCTTGAATACCGCTGCGGTGAAGGAACCGGAGCTTATAACCTTATCCTCACGCAGGTTCGGGGCGCAATGCGTGGTGGTGGCCATAGACGCCAAAAGGCGAGCCGGGGGCTCCTGGGAGGTGTTTGTCAACGGCGGGAGGACGCCCACGGGCCTGGACGCGGTGGAATGGGCTCGGCGCGCCGAAGCCCTTGGAGCCGGAGAGATACTGCTGACCAGCATGGATCGCGACGGCACCAAGGACGGCTACGACCTCGAGCTCACATACGCGGTTACGGAGGCCGTGAACCTACCCGTCATCGCCTCGGGAGGAGCGGGAAACCTGGAGCACCTCGCCGAGGCCATTCTCGAGGCCGGCGCGGACGCGGTGCTGGCCGCGTCCATCTTCCATTACGGCGAATACAGGATACACGAGGCCAAAGAATACCTGCGCTCACGGGGCATCCCGATGAGGATGGCCTGATAGACGCGGGAAGACGGCGCTTCCTGGCGTTCCTCGATTACCACGAGGAATACCGTAACTCGCATCTCGTGGCCTTTCCCGTCGTTGCGCTCACTTTAAGCGAAGGGGCTTGCATGCCCTAGGGCGCCACGGAGGGCGTGCGCACGGGAGAGTTAATACCTCTGGTCCCGGCGGCAGAAAGCCTGCGTAGAGACCGGTTCCCTGGAGGCGCCAGATGCAGATTGCGGTTTCCCGCAACGCGTTGTTGCCGACCCAGGCCGAAAAACGCCGTTGTGGCGGGGGGCGTCGATGATTCATCCCACCGAAAAGGCTATTAGAGGCTGGAAGGATCAGGGCGATCCCGCGGCCTTCATGGGTCGGGAAGATGGTGGACATCAGAGCAGGCCGTATGATAGAAATAACTCCTATAACGGGAGCATGCGGAAAATAGTTGTTTTTTATCCGCGTGTGGGTCGGGAACTTGGAAGGATAAGGGGGTCGAGAGAGATTGAGCGGTAAAAAGATCGTGGTGGCCGTGTTGTTGGCAGGTGTGTTGCTCGCTTCCATGCTGGCTCAGATGGGTTGCGGGCAGAAGGAGAGCGGGAGCAAGGAGCCCATAAAGATAGGCGTGGTGCTCTCGGAAAGCGGGGCCAACGAGCCGCTGGGAAAGCCCGAGCGCAATGCCATCAAGCTTTTCGTCAAGCGCCTCAACGAGGCGGGAGGCATCGACGGGCACGAGGTAGAGGTGATCATCAAGGACGACCAGAGCGACGCAAACAAGGCGAAGCAGGCCATGGTGGAGCTGCTGGAGCAGGATAACCCCGTGGCGGTTATCGGGTCCAGCGGGACCGGAACCACCATCGCCATGAAGCAGGAGGCGGAGAAGGCGGGAATACCCCAGGTATGCATGGCCGCAGGCGCCAACATCATGGACGGCGACATCACCTGGATATTCCGCACTCCGCCAACCGCCACGGAAGCCGGCAGGAAGGCGCTCTCCTACATAGCGGAGGTGCTCAAGGTAAAGCGAGTGGCCCTTCTCTACGACACCAACCCCTTCGGATCCGACGGCAAGGCGGTGGTGGAGAGGGAAGCCCCGGAATACGGCCTGGAAGTGGTGGTATCGGAGGGGTACCAGACGGAGGAGTCGGAGGAGGGCATGGACACTCACCTCACCAACGCCATGACCGCCAATCCCGAGGTCGTGCTGGTGTGGGGGACCAATCCCGGTCCGGCCAAGATCGTGAAACGCATGCGTGACAAGGGAATCAAGCTACCCTACGTGGGCAGCCACGGCATAGCCAACCAGGCTTTCATCGAGCTGGCGGGAGAGGCGGCCAACGGGGTTGTCTTCCCGGCGGGCAAGATGCTCATCTACCA
Source organism: Candidatus Solincola daggyaiensis (assembly GCA_015711825.1). Lineage (GTDB taxonomy): Bacteria > Actinomycetota > Geothermincolia > Geothermincolales > RBG-13-55-18 > Solincola_B > Solincola_B daggyaiensis. Next base: position 24,996 of record JACVJD010000002.1, on the reverse strand, counting down.
GAAGATAATGGAGCCCGGCAGCGAGGAGTACGAATTCATCAAGGACTTCGCCGACGCCTATTTCGAGGAATACGGCGAGAACATAAACACCTTTGCCGGGCACGGCTGGGATGCCATCCTCATCATCACCGAGGCCCTTAAGCGGGCGGGCGTCGGCGCCACTCCCGAGGAGTTGAGGGACGCCATAGAGTCCACCAAGGGCCTGGTGGGGACGGCGGGCGTTTTCAACTACAGCCCCACCGATCACAACGGCCTAACGCCCGACGACCTTACCATGGTGGAGATCGTCAACGGGAAATGGGAGCCGGCCAAGGAATAAAAGCAGACACGACGGCACGGAAGGAGGAGGCGGAGACTCCCTCCGGCCTCCTCCCTTATTTTGTCCAAAGGGAGAGATAAACTGGGATCGCTGGTGGATTTCCTCGGGAACTGCCCGCAGTATATAGCCAACGGGCTCGCCAACGGCTGCATCTATATCCTGGTGGCCATGGGCTTTAACATCGTCTTCAATTCCACCGGCATCATCAATTTCGCCCAAGGTGAGTTCTGTATGTTCGGTGGGCTCCTCGCATATACCCTCGCGGCCTCGCTGGGGCTGCCTCTCCCTCTGGCGATCCCGCTGGCCCTTGCCTCGACCGCCATCATAGGAGCCGCCATGGAGCGCCTGCTTGTCTATCCTCTACGTCGGGCCGGCGCGCTGGTGGCCATCATCGCCACCATAGGCGCTTCCATCTTCTTCAAGTCCTTGGGGCGCGTGCTCTGGCCTAAAGAGGCGTACAAGGTGCCGGAGTTCACGGCCGGAAACATCTCCTTGCCCGGAGCGACGGTATCCCGGCAATTCCTCTGGGTCTTCGGCTTGACCATACTCAGCGTCACGGCCGTTTACCTTTTCTTCAACCACACCAAAGCCGGAAAGGCCATGCGCGCTTGCTCCGTCAATCGCTTTGCCGCGAGCCTGGTGGGCATAAACGTCATGCGCATGTCCCTATATTCTTTCGTTCTCGCGGCGGCTTTAGGGGGTTTGGCGGGACTTATCAACGCTCCCTACGCCAGTTATTCCATGGGTCTTTTTCTAGGGGTAAAAGGATTTACCTCGGCGGTGGTGGGAGGTCTTGGAAACACCTTCGGAGCCGTCACCGGAGGAATCGTCCTTGGCCTCTTGGAGGAGCTCATACCCGGTTTTCTCACCGTGGTACTGGGTGTTTCCACCGGCTACAAGGACGCGGTGGCCGCGATACTGCTTATCGCGGTTCTTTTGTTGAGACCGCAGGGGATCTTGGGGCGAGGAGTAGTGGAGAAAGTCTGAGATGATCGCAAGCAACGGCGGCTCGGGTAAAAAGCGTGGGGGCTCGTACGGATCTCCGCCAAGGCGACCGGACTGGATGGGCATGTTGAGGCGAAACGCGCTCCTGCTGGGCTTCACGGTATTCATCATGGTCATGCCCGCCTGGGCTGTACCTCTTTCCAAACCGCTGAGCATACCCATAATCCTGACCATGCGGTTGGTGGGAGTGTACGCCATCGTCGCGGTGGGGCTGAACCTGCTCATGGGATACGCGGGGCAGGTATCACTGGGCCAGGGCGCTTTCTTCGGCATCGGCGCCTATACCTCGGCGCTGCTCACCACCAAGGTCGGGTTTCCGGTATGGTTGGGGATCCCTTGCGCGATACTGGTCGCGATGCTGTTCGGCGTCCTGCTTGCGCCGGTGCTGCGCTTGAAGGGGCATTACCTGGCTATGGCCACGCTTGCCATGGGCATAGTCGTTTTCGTGTTCCTGCGCGAGATGACCTGGCTCACGGGAGGGAACGACGGGGTGCGCAACATCCCGCACCTATCCGTGCCCTTCCTCGAGATTACCAGCACGCGGGGTGAGTTTTACTACGTATGGATAGTGGCCATAATCGTCCTCGCCCTCTGTTCCAGGCTGGTCGATTCTCGGGTGGGGAGGGCGATGCGCGCCCTTCATCAATCCGAGGTCGCGGCGGAGGCCATGGGGGTGCCGGTGTCAGCGGTGAAGAAGCGGGTTTTCATCCTCTCCGCGGCCCTTGGGGGGCTTGCCGGCGGGCTCTTTGCGCACCTGCAACGCTTCATCGACCCCAATCAGTTCTCCATCCTCCTCTCCATATCCTTGGTGACCATGGTGGTCATCGGGGGGATGGAAAGCGTTTGGGGCTCGGTGTTCGGGGCGGGCCTGATCACCTTCCTTCCCAAGCTGGTGGAAGCTCTTCCGCGCTGGCTGGGGGAGGTACCGGATTGGCTGGAGAGGTACAGCAATTACGAGGGTATGATACTGGGCGTCATCATCATGTTGACCATGGTCTTCATGCCCTCGGGAATCACCAAGGGCATGGTCGATCTGGTGCGCTGGCGGCGTAGCTCCTTCGTCAACCCTTTCCGAAGAAAGGCGGTGGACTAAATGCCTGCCGAAGAGGCCATGTCGCCCCTGCATGAGGGAGTCGCACTTCAGACCAGCGGTCTCTACAAGGCCTTCGGGGGGCTTACGGCGGTGAAAAACATCTCCTTCGCGGTGTACGAAGGTGAGATAAGGGCCATCATCGGTCCCAACGGGGCGGGAAAGACCACCCTCTACGACCTTCTCACAGGCATCTACAAACCCGATGCGGGAAGGATCTTTTTCGCGGGCAAGGACATAACCGGACTGCCTTCCCATCGCATAACCGCCATGGGTATGGCCCGCACCTTCCAGACCGTGCGCCTTTTCCCGCACATGTCGGTGATGGAGAACGTGATGGTGGCCATGCACCATCGCACACATTGCGGCTTCCTCTCCTGCGCCCTCGCTCTTCCGCCATCAAGGCGCGAGGAAGCGTGGATGCGTGAGGAAGCGCACCGCTTCCTGCACATCGTGGGCCTTGAGATGCAGGGGGAGAGCCTGGCCGGCAACCTTCCCTTCGGCCAGCAACGCCTTCTGGAGCTGGCGCGAGCCCTCGCCACGCAACCGAAGGTCCTTTTGCTGGACGAACCCGCAGCGGGGTTGAACGCCTACGAAACCAGGGAACTAGGAGATATCATCTACCGCTTGAGGGATATGGGCATTACGGTGATCCTGGTGGAGCACGACATGGGCTTGGTGATGCGGATATCCGAGAAGGTGATGGTGCTGGACTACGGGGAGATAATCTCCGAGGGGACTCCGGAGGAGGTCAGATCGGATCCCCGGGTGATAGAGGCCTACCTGGGATCGGTGGTGGACTGATGCACGACGCGCTTCCCATCCCATGTGCGGTCACACGCCATGTTTTCGCGGCGGCCAGCGCCCATGACCAGCGACAAAAGGAATGGTCCATGAAGAAACGGGACGGGTGGAAGACATGCTGGAGGTAAAGGGTCTTTCCGCGTTCTACGGCAACATCGAGGCCCTGAGGGCGGTGGATCTCTGGGCTAGGGCAGGGCGGATAACCACCATCATCGGGGCAAACGGGGCGGGAAAGACCACTTTGTTGAGGGCGATATCCGGCCTTGTCCCCGTGCGCTATGGGGAGGTGCGTTACGTGGGGCAGAACATCACCAATCTCGAGCCTCACCGCATCGTCAAGATGGGCATTTCGCACGTGCCCGAGGGCCGCCAGGTGTTTTCCAGCATGAGGGTTGAGGATAATCTCTTGCTCGGTGCCTACCTCCGATCCCGTCGCAGAAGCGGAGGGGAGATAAAGAAAGACCTGCAGATGGTATACGATGTCTTTCCCGTTCTGGAGGAGAGAAAGGACCAGATGGCGGGGACGCTCTCGGGAGGCGAGCAGCAGATGTTGGCCATCGGCAGGGCGTTGATGTCAAAGCCGAGGCTGCTTTTACTCGACGAGCCCTCCATGGGATTGGCGCCGCTGGTCATCAGGGATATCTTTGCCTGCCTAAAGCGCCTGCACGATGAGGGGCTGACCCTTCTTTTGGTCGAGCAGGACGCGCAGATAGCGTTAAGTGTCTCCGATTACGGTTATGTGATGCGAGCGGGAAAAATGCGCATGGAAGGGGAGGCGCGCGAGCTGTTGGGCAGGGAGGAGATAAAGAGCCTTTACCTCGGCGAGGAGGCGGTGGAAGGAGAGGAGGGCGGACATGGAGATAAAATATGATCCCAACGGGCTTGTGCCCGCCATTATCCAGGACGTGAATAACGGCGAGGTGCTCATGCTGGCCTACATGAACGAGGAGTCCCTGCGCCGCACCCTGGAGAGCGGCCGCACCTGGTTCTGGAGCAGGAGCCGCCAGGAGTTCTGGTGTAAAGGAGAGACCTCAGGGCACCGCCAGTACGTGAGGGAGATCCTTTACGACTGCGACGCAGACGCGTTGCTGGTGAAGGTCTTACAGGTAGGTCCGGCCTGCCACACCGGAGAAAGATCGTGCTTTCACCGCCGTCTGCAGGGGGCAAGATTGGACTTGCGCCCTGAGGAAGGGGAAGGAAAAGCCTGAGTTTTAAGAGAAACTCTCTTTAGAAGTACGGCATAGGCGTTTTGCAACGCGCCCTTTAGCGTTAAAAGGAGGCTTTTTCGCCGCCGGGTGATGTTTGCCGCTTCTCCTTGGGAATGTATAGAGAGAGGTGGTCTCGGATACACTCCCGCTCGGAAAAGGGCATAAACCCTCCCGGACCTCGCTGGATTACGGCGTGAAAAGAACGTTTTTCGGCTGCGTTCTCCCGTGCTTCGATGATAAGACGTCTAGGGCCAGGGGTAGGGCGAGGGATGCTGAGGGCTTGCTCCCGTGAACAGGCGTCGCCAGAGGGCGGGCATGTTACAGGCGAGGCTTAATCCTGACGATAAACCTTGTGCACAAACGGAACGGCGAGAAAGGAAAGCAAATGCAGGTTTGCCCGAATTGCGGGGCCGAGAATGCCGACTCCTCCGCCTTTTGCTCGTTATGCCTTACGAGATTCGGGCCCTCCGCTCCTTCTACGCCTGCGGAGGTTGTGCCGGCTGCATCAGCCCCCCCTGCGATGCCGCCGCAATCTCAATACGTCTCGCCCGGGGACTACCACGCGCTCTCGCGGGAATTGTCCCAACGAGAAGGCCCGTACGCTGACCCCTATCGAGCTGCGGCCATGAGCCATACCGGCGCCATGTCCAGCGTGTCCGCTCCCTCGTGGGCAAGACAGCGCAGCAGGTCCGATATGGTGTTGCTGGTGCTCAAGTATTCCATTCTCGCCTACTTGCTGCTTTTTTTGGTCAACTTCGTGATCGGACTCTTCATTTTCGGGGCGGCTTTCGGAGGCAGCGAATCCGGTTTTACCTTCGGTGTGGGCATGCTCTACCTGGCGGACGCCGTAGTGCTCATACTCACGGGATACTATGCCTCGATGAAGGCCATGCACGCCGGCAAAGGCTGGGCGTACGGGATGGCCTGTGTGGCGGCGGTGGTGTTCTTCTGGGAGCCATTGATCTCCCTCATCATCGTGCTGCTCATCTCCGGAAAGTTCTTCGTGCCCGTTTTCAACCTTGCGGGCATTCTGATTACCGTTTTTCTTTACCTCCCCCTGGGCGCTTTAGGAGGTTGGGTAGCTGAGAAAAGGTACATCGGTTGAGGTGGTCGACCTCTTCATCCCATGATCGGACGGCGAATACGCCGTTCATGGCGCTTCCGGCGCCGCTTCGGCGGATTTGCGGCTTGGGGTCTGAACCTTGACGAGAGGGGAGTGGATGAGTCATGAGGTGTCCGAAGTGCGGAGCGGACAATCCGGATGGAGCCGAGTTCTGTTCCTTGTGCGCAGAAAGGCTGAGGGAGGGAACGGCGACCTCCGTTTCTAGTCCTTCCCGGGGAGGCGGGGATCGATACGTTGCGCCCGGCGAATGGCGCGGCGATGCGGAGGTGTTGCGGCCAACCCTGAGCGCGGCGGTGGAAAAAAAGGTGCGCAGATTCCGCTGGAAGATGCTTATTTACGGCGTGGCGATGGCGGCCGCGGTGGCCTGGCTGGCACTTAGCCTGACGGTATGGGCAAACCCCTCACCCGGCGAGGTCTGCGAGCGATTGCTGCAAGCGGCCAACGACAGGGACGCGGAGGCTTTCACGGCGCTTTTTTCGCCCCAGGACAGGGAGGCGGCAGCGGAAATGTACAGTAACGTATCCTTGTATATGGGGGCCGCGGGTCGTTACAAGGGGGTAAGCGTGCGCTCAGACAAGCTCGACGTCTACAACGCACGCTGCTATCTTGAAGGGGGAATCATCGAGTCGGGAACAGGATCGTCGGTGGAGGTCTCTCCCGGAGACAACCTCACCGTATCTCTGGAAAACCGGGGCGGGCGCTGGTACGTGACCGCAAGGGGCACGGACATCATCCCCTGAGGTCGAAGCCTCTTGGACATAACGCGGTCTCCCGCTTCAGCATGGCGCATGCGGCTTGTCGTTCTCCCCGCAGCCGACTTCGCCCCTGATCGGTAGAGGAAAGGCACAGGTACATGAATAATGGGCTGGAGCGAGAGTTATTATTCAGACATGGCCGCTGAGGCGGGAAGGGAATGGGAGGAAAGGGTAGAAGAGATACTTGAGGCTTTCCGGCGCCTGCGTGTTTCCGCCGCCACCTATGGCCATTTTCATCCTCTCATCCACGAGACCTCGTCGATGGTCGAGGAATGGGAGGCGAAGCTCAGGGAACTGTTGCGCGGCGAGCTCGGAAGGGATTGAGAGAGCTGCGAGCCGATGCCGCGAAAGCCGTCGTTTCATACCGGGAATTGGCGTGGCCGCCGACGTAAAAGCTCCTTGTTTCAGGCAAGGACGCCATGGAGACATGGAAGGCCATACGGTAAACCTCATGGGCAGTGGAGGAAGACGGCGTCAGGGACCAAGAGCGCCGGCCGTGGAAACCGTAAGTATTTAATCGTTCAACCTTCCGTCCACGGGTGCTAAAATAGCGGTCGGATAAGCCGGAGTGGCGGAACAGGTAGACGCGCTGGTCTCAAAAACCAGTGGGGGCAACCCCGTGCCGGTTCGAGTCCGGCCTCCGGCACCATCATCTAGCTGGGGTATTATAAGAAGGACCCCAGCTTTATTTAGCACCCGAACCTCCACTGTGCCCAAAATTGTGCCCAAAGGCGCTCGCTTGAAAGGCGGCGATCATCTCGGCGGCCTCCTGAAGGTCGCGATCGGTGACGATGTTGCAGCGGTCGAATACCGCCCGAGTTCGGTGTCCGGATATTTGCATGGCCACGCGTTCCGGGACACCCGCCCTGACCATGTTGCGTATAGCGGCGCGCCGTGAGTCGTTAAGCAACTGCGCCGGGCAACCATAGGATTAACGCGCCCAGTTGCGAGGGGGGCATTTTGTCACCGTCAGGGTTTAATATCAAATCACGTTCTCCTTGGGTGAGGGGGCGGGGCGGTTTAGTCCCGTCCCCGAACCTCTCAAGCGCCGGTGGACTGGCTAAGGCTTTGCGTGGTGAGGGCATCATGTTAGAGGACTTGCGCGAGAAAAGACGGTGGGTGCTCATAGACGGACATAGTCTGGCATACCGGGCTTTTTACGCCCTGCCCGCGGAGATGGCCACATCCTCGGGACAGCCGACAAACGCGGTGTTCGGGTTCCTCTCCATGCTCATCAAGGTCCTAGAGGAGCTCAAGCCGGGCGCCATGGTAGTGGCATTCGACAAGGGAAGGCCTGAATTCCGCACCGAGCGTTACGCGGAGTACAAAGCGCATCGCAAACCCATGCCCGACGATCTCAGGGAACAGATGGGGGTGATCCATGCCGTGCTGGAGGCCCTCGGGATAATCGTCCTGGAGGTCGAGGGTTACGAGGCAGACGACCTGCTGGCAACCCTGGCCACCGCCCTCCCGGGGCAGGAAGAGATTTTTATCGTGACCGGAGATCGCGATGCCTTGCAGCTGGTGGATGAGCGAGTGCGTATCATCGCCAATCGCAAGGGCATAACCGATATCATGGTCTACGACCCTTCCGAGGTAAAGCAGAGATACGGCGTCGAGCCACGCCAGATACCGGATTACCTCGCCTTAAAGGGCGACGCCTCCGACAACATCCCCGGGGTACCGGGGATCGGGGAGAAGACCGCATCCGCCTTGATATCCAGATACGGCAGCCTGGAGGGTGTTTACGAACACCTGGAGGATATAACGCCACCTAAGGTAAAGCGCGCCCTTGAGGAACACCGCGAAAGCGCCTTCATGAGCCGCGAGCTCGCAACCTCCCGTCGGGATGTCCCCATCCCCGTGGAAGACCCGGAGTGTTGTGCGTTGAAGCCCTGGGACGAGAGCGAGTTGTTCAGGATCCTTTCCTCTCTGGAGTTCAAAAAGCATTTCGAACGCCTTTCCAGGTTGCGGCATGGGCTTTTCCCCGCGGAGGAGGTTATCGCTCTCGACCATTCCGCGCCAAGCGACGCCGGCTCCAAGATAGTGGAGGTGGTGAACGAGGTCGGGCTGCAGGAGATGATACGCCGTTGCCGTGAGAAGGGAGAGGTATCCATCTACCCGGCTCTCAAGGGAGAGGGTTTTACCAGGGGTGGAATGGAGGGGTTGGCCGCCGCGGTCGGGGAAGGCCTTTTCCACCTCGATTTAAGCGGCGAAAAGGGGAGAGAACTACTGCGTTCCTTCCTTGAATGGGTCTCCGACCATAGAGGCCTCAGGGTAAACACATATCGCGGGAAGGATTTCATGGTGCAATGCGAGCGCCTATGCGGCCGCCGCATTGAAGCGGATTTCGATGTGGAGCTTGCGTCCTACCTTCTTGACCCCTCCGGGTCCAGGCATGACATGGAGAGCATCTCGCAACGTCATCTGGACTCGACAAGAAAACCGGCACCCCAAGCCCAGATGGAGCTCTTGGGAGAGGGGGGTGGAGCGAAGGAAGCGGCAGCGCTCGCGCAGTCGGTGAGGGACCTGGTGCCGATCCTGGAGGCGGAGCTCTCCCACCACGGCCTGGGGGAGCTGTACCGCGAACTGGAGATGCCCCTGGAGGCGGTGCTCGCGGAGATGGAGATATGCGGCGTGCGCCTCGACCCCGCTATCCTGGTCGCCATGGAAGCGGATCTAAACCGGGAGCTTGCGGAGCTTGAAAAGCGTGCCTATGAGCTCGCCGGCGAGGAGTTCAACCTCAATTCACCCCAGCAACTCGCCCGCATTCTCTTCGAGGTGCTCGGCCTGCCGCCGCGCCGTCGTACCAAGACCGGATATGCAACCGATGTGGCGGTGTTGCAGTCCCTGGAGGCCGAACACCCTATTGCCGGGGTGATCCTTCGTCATCGCGAGCTCTCCAAGTTGCTGAACACCTATATAACCGCCTTGCCGCGCCTGGTGGACCCTCGTACCGGCAGGCTGCACGCCTGCTTCAACCAAACCGTCACCTCGACGGGTCGCCTCTCCTCCAGCAACCCCAACCTCCAGAACATACCCGTTCGCACCGAGCTTGGAAAGTCCATCCGCAAGGCCTTCGTGCCCACTGCGCCCGGAGGATGCATTCTCTCCGCCGACTACTCCCAGATAGAGTTGCGCGTGATGGCCCACCTCTCAGAGGACCCGGGACTCATACGAGCCTTCGAGGAGGACCGCGATATCCACGCCTCCACCGCCTCAGAGGTGTTCGGGGTCCCCTTCGACCAGGTCGGCGGCGAGCTGCGGCGAAGGGCCAAGGCCATCAACTTCGGGATAATCTACGGCATAAGCGCCTATGGCCTCGCGGAGCAACTGGGGGTCGAGCAGGAGGAGGCGGAGGAATACATCCGGCGCTATTTCAGGGAGTTTCCTGGAGTACGAGCCTTTCTTGACCGCCAGGTGGAGCTGGCTACCTCAAGGGGATATGTGACCACCATCCTCGGGAGGCAGAGGGAGATACCCGAGCTGGCCCAGGGCAACGTGCGACTGCGCAGGCTGGGCGAACGGTTGGCGTTCAATACCCCCATTCAGGGAAGCGCCGCGGACATCATAAAGCTGGCCATGCTGCGCGTGCATCGGCGCATGCAGGAAGAGGGGTGCAGCTCTCGCATGGTGCTTCAAGTTCATGACGAGCTGGTTTTCGATGTAGAGGAAGGCGAGGAAGAGTTGATGGCGGAGCTGGCTCGTCATGAGATGGAAAGCGCCTACGAACTCTCCGTCCCCCTTAAAGTGGACATTAGCCGTGGAGCATCATGGTATGACGCGAAGTGAACTCCTGCGGCGCGACACGCCGCAGCGGAAAAACGTCAGTATGTCCGGCGTCGGTGATCCTATCGGCGGATGCTTGTGCAAAAAAGCGGAAATAATGCTAAAATAAGCTGTCCGTGTGCCTTGACCTACACGAGGAGGGGCCGTGGATAAAAAAATATCTTGGAGGAAGAGAAAGTATGCTGGATCAATCGGAAAGAGAACGAGACCTTGTTAACCCCCCTGAGACCCCGGAACTGTCCACCCCGCTGACCAACTTCGACTACACCGATAGCGAAGCCCCGAATTACGACAAGACCATCAAGATCTTCTCGGAAGGCGATATCATCGCCGGCACGGTGGTGAAGGTGGACAAGGACGAGGTGCTGCTGGACATCGGCTACAAATCGGAGGGGGTGATCCCGGCCCGCGAGCTGTCCATCCGCTACGGAGTCAAGGCGGAGGAAGTGGTCAAAGTGGGTGACGAGATCGACGCCTTGGTGCTTCAGAAGGAGGACAAGGAAGGGCGCCTGATTCTTTCCAAAAAACGGGCACAGTACGAGCGCTCATGGGAACTCCTGGAAAAGAAGATGATGGAAAACGATCCCGTGGAGGGCGAGGTTATCGAGGTGGTCAAGGGAGGATTGATCCTGGATATAGGCCTGCGCGGCTTCCTTCCCGCCTCCCTGATCGACATCCACCGCGTTAAGGACCTGCATTCCTTCCTGGGCACGCAGCTTACCTGCAAGATCATCGAGATGGACCGCAACCGCAACAACGTGGTGCTCTCGAGAAGGGCGTTTATCGAGGAGACCGCGAGCGAGCGAAGGAAGATTCTCCTCGACAACCTGGACAAGGGTATGAGGGTAAGCGGAAAGGTATCGAGCCTGGTGTCCTTCGGCGCCTTCGTCAATCTCGGCGGCATTGACGGCCTGGTGCATATCTCCGAGCTTTCATGGTGTCACGTGGAGAAGCCCAGTGAAGTGCTATCGGTAGGCGACGAGGTGGAGGTGGAGATCCTCGATGTCGATCGTGAACGCGAGCGCATATCCCTTAGCCTAAAGGCCTGTCAGAGCGACCCCTGGGAGCAGCTTTCACAGGATGTGAGAATCGGCGAGATCATACGGGGCACGGTCACCAAACTCGTCCCCTTCGGGGCATTCGTCCAGGTAAGGCCGGGCATCGAGGGGTTGATCCATATCTCGGAGCTTTCGCGCCGGCACGTGGAGCAACCCGAGGAAGTGCTGGCGGTCAACCAGGATATCGATGTGAAGGTGATCGACATAGATATCGACCGCCGTCGTATAAGCCTCAGCCTTAAGCAGGTCCCCGGTGCGGTGGAGATAGATTACGAGGAGGAGCCGGAAGCGGAGGGTTACGAGGAGGCGTCGTCCGCGAGGGACGAACAAGCCGTCGAGGTCGAGGCCGTCAGCGAGCCGTACGAAGCGGAAAGCTCGCCGGTTCCGCAGGAGATCGCGGAAGCGGAGTCGGTCCCGGAGCGGTCGTCTTCGATGGCGGTGGAGGAAGCCGGCGCGGATGCCCCGCTGGCGGAGGAGGATGACTCTTCACAAGTCGCGGCGCCGGAGGAAGAGATAAAAGAGGCCGCCCCTGCGCAGGAGGAAGCGGATACGGCGGCTGAGCTTCCTCAAGAAGCGGCGGAGCAGGCGGCGATCGAAACGGAAGAGATGGAATTCTCTCCACAGCCCGAGGAGGCTGAGGCGCTGGAAGAAGAGGCCCAGGCGGTCTCGGAAGGCGCCGAGGAAGAGGAGGAAGAGCCGCCGGAGGGAAGCCTCGAGTCCATCATCAGAGACATGAAGCGCAGGCATAACTGAGCCGTACGACCCTCCAGAGGGCAGGGGAGATCTGAAGCGTCCGGTACCCACCACAGACCATGGCGTGGAAGCCCTGAAAAGGCAACCACGTGCATATCTGAAACCGCCCGCGCGTAATCACACGAAGGCGGCTTATACCTCGCAATGGTCTCTTTCAAGAACGGCCGATAATACCAATAATAGAATGATCATCGTGGCGCAGAGATGAAGCAACCGAAACGCGGGTGAAAGCAAAAAAGGGAGGGTGAGCGCTTGTTCCTGGTTGCCTTGACCGGCGGCATTGCCAGCGGAAAGAGCACGGTGTGCAGGATGCTGGAGGAAAAAGGCGCCTTCGTTATCGAGAGCGACGCCCTGGCGCGGGAGGTGGTCAGGAAGGGGGAGCCGGCCTGGCGGGAGATCGTGGAACACTTCGGCCCCTCGGTGCTCGACGAAGAAGGCGAGATAAACCGCGCCGAACTGGCGCGGATCGTTTTTTCCAATGCGGAGGAAAGGGCTTTTCTCAACCGCGTGACCCATCCGCGTATCTTTCAGCTCATGTTCGAGCGCTTGCGCGCCTGGGAGGAGAGAGAAGGAGGAGGGGGAGTAGCGGTACTGGATATTCCCCTGCTTGTGGAGGTCAAAGCGGGCGATATGTTCGATTTTACCCTGGTGGTGGACGCCCCCCCGGAGCTGCAGGCACAGAGGTTGGTCTCCGATCGCGGCAGCTCGGTCGAGGAGGCCTGGTCGCGTATCCGTTCCCAGGTATCAAGGGAGGAGCGGTTGTCTTGCGCCGATTTCGTCATACGCAACGAGGGAGGGCTCGACGGACTTCGTCGCGAGGTTGACCGTGCCTGGGAGGTCATCACCCTGAAGGCGCGAGAAAAAAGAGGGTCCCATATCTAACATCTCGGAGGCTCCGCGTCGCGGGGGCTAGGTGTGGGCTTCTCGCGGATCGCGTGGCGCCGAGCCTCATCAGCGACGCTCGAGAGCTCTCTCCCTGAGGGCTTCCTCTATCTCCTCTTTAAAGCGATCGTAAACAGGGCACCCGTATTGCATGCAGAAGCGGAGTTCCCGCGAACATCGCGGCTCGTTTATCTGCCAGCACTCAAGGCCTTTACGATAGGCCTCGCAGGAGAGATACTGGCTGGCCGGGCATCCCCGCAGCGAGCGGCAGTTGTTGCGCGCTATCTTTATCAACCTCCGTTTATCCCGACGTGCTATCATTGTCTTAGGGCTCGCGCGAGCCCTTATTGGATTAATGATAGAGGACGGTAAGCGCCCATGACAAACCCGCAGACAAGACCCGGGACAGAGATGATCTTTTTCGACGCGGGGGAAACCCTCGTTCACCCTCGGCCCTCCTTCCCACAGCTCTTTACACAGGTATGCGCGGACCACGGGATTGAGGTGGACCTGTCGCTGTTGCCGACGGCGACGCGACGCCTCATGGCGGGGGTGGAGGAACGCCAGAGAAAAGGCTATACATTTACCGACGACCCCGAGGAATCGCGGCATTTTTGGATCCGCTTCTATGGGCGCCTGGTGGAAGAAGTGGGTGGAAAAGAGGCCGACGGCGAGCTTCCTGCAGCCCTTTACCGCACCTTTTCCGATCCCGCCAATTACGTCGCCTACCATGACGTTCAGGAGACCATATACCGTTTGAAGGAAGACGGCTACCGTCTGGGGATAATCTCCAACTTCGAGGCCTGGTTGCTGGATCTCCTGGACGCCCTGAACATGAGTAGCCATTTCGAGGTGGTGGTGATCTCGGGATGTGAAGGGTACGAGAAGCCTCATCCCGAGATCTATGCCCTGGCGTTGCGGAGGGCAGGCATCCCCCCGCAACGCGCGCTGCACGTCGGAGATTCACCTCTCTCCGATTACCGGGGACCGTGTGAGGCGGGCATGCGAGCGGTTCTCCTGGACCGCTGGGGAAGGTTCCCGGAATTCGACGGCCGTCGCGTGCGAGACCTGAGGGAGATTCCGGAACTGCTGGCGCGAGGTGACCTCTAGCATGAGGGGATTCCGTATCGCCGCTGATCTTACTCCCCGCGGCGACCAGCCCAAGGCCATAGCCGCTCTGGTGGAGGGGCTCGAGAAAGGGGAGGGGTTGCAGACCCTTCTGGGGGTTACGGGGTCGGGAAAGACCTTCACTATGGCCCATGTGATCAACGCCGTTGACCGCCCCGCTCTGGTCATCGCCCCCAACAAGACCCTGGCGGCCCAGCTCTGCAACGAGTTCCGCGAGCTCTTCCCGGACAACGCCGTGGAATACTTCGTCAGCTATTACGATTATTACCAGCCCGAGGCCTACGTGCCGCGTTCCGATACCTATATCGAGAAGGACACCTCCATAAACGAGGATATCGACCGCCTGCGTCACCGCGCCACCTCGGCCATCCTCTCCCGCCGCGACGTGATCATCGTGGCCTCGGTATCCTGCATCTACGGCCTGGGCAGCCCGCAGGAATACCTCAGGCGGGTGCTGATACTGCAACGCGGCCAGGAGTACGATGTGGCGGCGGTTCTGCGCCAACTGGTGGACATGCAGTACACGCGCAACAACTACGAGCTGGCGCGAGGCAGCTTCAGGCTTAAGGGAGATACTCTGGAGATATATCCCAGTTACGAGGAAAGGGTGGTGAGGGCGGAGTTCTTCGGAGACGAGCTGGAGCGCATTACCGTTATAGACCCTCTCACCGGCGAGGTGATGGGCCGCGAGGAGAGCCTCTCCGTTTACCCCGCCACCCATTATCTCACCAGCGAGGAGAACCTGCGGCGGGCCACCGAGTCCATACAGGCGGAGCTGGATGAGCGCGTAGCGGAGCTGGAGGGGGCGGGGAAACTCCTGGAGGCACAAAGGCTGTTGCAGCGCACCACCTACGACCTGGAAATGCTGCGAGAGATGGGTTACTGTTCGGGGATAGAGAATTACTCCCGGCACCTGGACGGAAGGAGGCCCGGCGAGCCCCCCTACACCCTGCTGGACTTCTTCCCCCAGGACTACCTGGTTTTCATAGACGAATCGCATATCACCGTGCCGCAGTTGCGAGGCATGTATGAAGGCGACATGTCCCGTAAGCGCACCTTGGTGGAGTACGGCTTTCGCCTTCCCTCCGCCTTGGACAACCGCCCCCTGAGATTCGAGGAGTTTCTCGCGCGGGTGAACCAGGTGATATGCGTGAGCGCGACCCCTGGAGATTGGGAGCTGGGGCTTTCCGACAGGGTCGTGGAGCAGATCATCCGCCCCACGGGATTGGTGGACCCGGAGCTTGCGGTGAGACCCGCCGAGGGACAGATAGACGACCTCATGGCGGAGATACGACGCCGGGTGGAGCGCAACGAGCGCACGCTGGTAACCACGTTAACCAAACGCATGGCGGAAAACCTCACCGACTATCTGCTGGAAATGGGGCTGAGGGTGCGCTACCTGCATTCCGAGATAGACACCTTGGACCGCGTGGAGATCATACGCGATCTGCGCATGGGCGAATTCGACGTGCTGGTGGGCATAAACCTGCTGCGCGAGGGCCTGGACCTCCCGGAGGTCTCCCTGGTGGCCATACTGGACGCCGACAAGGAAGGCTTCCTCCGCAACGAGCGTTCCCTCATCCAGACCATCGGAAGGGCCTCTCGTAACGTGCACGGACAGGTGATCATGTACGCCTCCGAGATCACCGCCTCCATGCGCCGGGCCCTGGAGGAGACGGAGCGCAGGCGGGCCCTGCAGATAGCCTACAATCGCGAGCACGGCATAGACCCGCAGACGGTGCGAAAGCGCGTGAGCGACATAATGGATATGGTGCTGCTCCCGGACGAAAAAGCGCCTTACCGCTTGAGGAGGCGGGAACACGAGGAGATGCCCGCTCCCGAGCTGGAAAGGCTCATCGCCTGCCTGGAGGAGGAGATGCGGCTGGCGGCGGAAGACCTCCGCTTCGAATACGCCGCCCGCCTGAGGGACGAGATCGCCGACCTCAAAAAGCGACTCCGGCAACGGGTAACCCAAGGATGATGGCGCACATGCATTGGATTGTGGTAAGCGGAGCGAGGGAGCACAACCTCAAGAACGTCAGCCTCAAACTGCCCCGTGACAAGCTCATCGTCATGACCGGGCTTTCGGGGAGCGGAAAATCCTCCCTTGCCTTCGACACCATATACGCCGAGGGGCAGCGCAGGTACGTGGAATCCCTATCCGCCTATGCAAGGCAGTTCCTGGGCCAGATGGAGAAACCCGACGTCGACCATATCGACGGGCTCTCTCCCGCGATCTCCATCGACCAGAAAAGCGCCACGCGGAACCCGCGTTCCACGGTGGGCACCATCACCGAGATACACGACTACCTCCGTCTGCTCTATGCGCGTATCGGCAAAGCGCACTGCCCCTCATGCGGAAGGCCCGTCGAACGACAAGCCGCGCAACAGATCATCGAGAGAGTGCTCGCCTACGCTCCTGGAACCCGTCTTTACATCCTCGCCCCCCTGGTGCGCGGGCGCAAGGGAGAGTACTCCCGACTGCTTTCCGAAGCAAGGGGAAAGGGTTTCGCCAGGGCGCGCGTGGACGGCGAGATCGTGGACCTCGAGGACGATATTCGCCTGGAGAAATATGTCAGGCACGACATTGAGGTGGTGGTGGACCGCTTGGTCTTAAAGCAGGGACTAAAACGGCGTCTTGCGGATTCCCTGGAAACCGCCCTGGAGGTGGGCGGGGGGATGGTGGTGGTCTCTGTGGAGGGCGAGGGAGACCGCTGGTACAGCGAGCACTTCTCCTGCCCGCAGTGCGACGTGAACCTGCCCGATCTCGAGCCGCGCATGTTCTCCTTCAACAGTCCCTACGGGGCGTGCCCGGAGTGCAGCGGTCTTGGCTACCTCCAGGTCATCGACCCCGAGCTGGTGGTTCCCGACCCCACCTTGAGCATCGAGGAGGGAGCCATAGCCGCCTGGCCCAGCGCCGCCACCTCCACCTATGCCTACCGCCTGCTGGAGGCCCTGGCCGAGAAATACCAGTTCAGCACGCGCACTCCCTTCGGTGAGCTCCCCGGGGAGATAAAGGAGAAGATACTCTATGGCACGGGGGAGGAGAAAGTGTACGTGCGTTACCGCAACCGACGCGGGTATGCACGCGCCTATTTCGCCCACTACGAGGGAGTGATCAGATGGCTGGAGCGCCGCTATGCGGAGACGGAATCGGAATACGCCCGCGCCAGGATATCCCAGTACATGAACCTCAAGCCGTGCCCAGCCTGCAAGGGAGCGAGGCTGAAGCCCGCGAGCCTGGCGGTGACGGTGGGGGGACTCAACATCCACCAACTATCCTGCCTCTCCATTCGCGAATGCATGCGTTTCCTCT
Organism: Candidatus Solincola daggyaiensis; assembly: GCA_015711825.1. GTDB lineage: Bacteria > Actinomycetota > Geothermincolia > Geothermincolales > RBG-13-55-18 > Solincola_B > Solincola_B daggyaiensis. The sequence continues at coordinate 7,766 of JACVJD010000002.1, read as the reverse complement.
CCGGGCTGGAGCTGAACGTCACCGAGGAGGCCATCGCGCGCCGCATCCTCAAAGAGCTCTCCTCGCGGCTGGGGTTTCTCATCGACGTGGGCCTGGATTACCTCTCACTGGACCGGGCGGCCTCCACCCTGGCGGGAGGAGAGGCGCAGCGTATAAGGCTGGCCACCCAGATCGGCAGCGGCCTGGTGGGGGTGCTGTATATTCTCGACGAGCCTTCCATCGGTCTGCACCAGCGCGACAACCGCCGCCTTATCGCCACCTTGGAGGGATTGCGGGATCTCGGCAACACCCTCATCGTGGTGGAGCACGACGAGGCCACCATCCGCGCCGCCGACTGGGTGGTGGACATCGGGCCGGGCGCGGGAGAGCATGGCGGCGAGATAGTCTACAGCGGGCCCTTACGGGGACTGCTTGATAGCCGCGACTCCATCACCGCCGCCTATTTGCGGGGCGACAAGTCCATTCGACCCCCCGGCGCCAGGCGCAGGGGGAACGGGCGCAGTCTGGTGGTGCGGGGGGCGGAGGAGCATAACCTCAAGGGCATAGACGTGGAGATACCCCTGGGGAAGCTGGTGTGCATCACCGGCGTCTCGGGCTCCGGCAAGAGCACTCTAGTGCATGACGTGCTCTACCGTGGCCTCGCGAGGAGGTTGTACCGCTCCAAGGTGCCGCCCGGAAGGCACGCCTCCATACAGGGTCTGGAGCACATAGACAAGGTGATCAACATCGATCAGACCCCCATCGGGCGCACCCCGCGCTCCAACCCCGCCACCTATACCGGGGTTTTCGACCGCATACGCGCCATCTTCGCGCAGACCGCCGAGGCAAGGGCGAGGGGATACAAGCCGGGCCGGTTCAGCTTCAATGTGCGTGGCGGTAGATGCGAGGCATGCCGCGGCGACGGCACCATCAAGATAGAGATGCACTTCCTGCCCGACGTCTTCATCCCCTGCGAGGTCTGCAAGGGCAAGAGGTATAACGAGGAGACCTTGGAGGTGACCTTCAAGGGACGCAACATCGGGGAGGTCCTGGACATGTCGGTGGAGGAGGCGCTGGAGTTTTTCCAGGCCATTCCGCCCATACGCAGGCACCTGCAGACCCTCTTCGACGTGGGTCTGGGATACATAAAGCTGGGCCAGCCCGCACCCACGCTTTCTGGAGGGGAGGCGCAGCGGGTAAAGCTCTCATCGGAGCTGAACAAACGGGCCACAGGACGCACCCTTTACCTTCTCGACGAGCCCACCACCGGCCTTCATTTCGAGGACATCTCCAAACTCCTGGATATGCTCCAGGGGCTGGTGGACGCCGGCAATTCCGTGCTCATAATCGAGCATAACCTCGACGTCATCAAGTGTGCGGACTGGATCATCGACCTGGGCCCTGAAGGAGGCGAGGAAGGAGGCCGTGTGGTGGCGGCGGGAACGCCGGAGGAGGTGGCCGCGACCCCCGGCTCCTATACCGGCGAGTTTCTGAGACCCCTGCTGGAGCCGCAAAAACGCGAGCAGGCGGGATGATGGAGATGGCTGACGAGTTGAGGAAGGCGGCGGCCGCGCTCCCGGACGCCCCGGGCGTCTACCTCTTTATCGACGGGCGCGGAAAAGTGATCTACGTGGGCAAGGCGGCGTCTTTGCGTAAACGCGTCGCCTCCTATTTCCAGTGCGGAGAGCGCGATAACCCCCGCCTGGAGATGCTGCGCTCCCGCGCGGCGGGAATAGATTTCATCGTAACCGCCAACGAGGTGGAGGCCCTCATCCTGGAGGCCAACCTCATCAAGAGGCACCACCCCGACTACAACATCGAGTTCCGCGACGACAAATCCTACCCCTACATGGCTATATGCATGGGGGACACCTTTCCGCGCGTCATCTTCGTTCGCGGCAAGCGGCGACCCGAAAACCTCTATTACGGCCCCTTCGCCCACGCCGGGGCGGTGCGCGAGACCATGGAGACCCTGCGCAAGGTCTTTCCCTTCCGGGCCTGCCGGGGCAGGGAGCCGGGAAAAAGCGCCGGAAGCCCGTGCCTCGACTATCACATCGGCCTTTGCTGCGGCCCCTGTACGGGAGGAGTGACCAGGGAGGAATACCAACGTATCATAGCGGGGGTGCGCGGGTTCATGGAAGGAGGCCACGAGAAGATATTGCGCTCCCTGGAGGAGCGCATGCGGCATGAGGCCTCACGTTTGCAATACGAGAACGCGGCGCGCACGCGCGACCGCATCGCGGCCCTACGGCGCATCCTGGAACGCCAGCAAGCCCATAGCCTGGGCGAGGAGGACCAGGACGTATTCGGCATCTTCGCGGACGAGCTGGATGCCTGCGTAACCGTCTTCACGGTGCGCGGAGGGAAGATACTGGGAAAGCAGGATTATCACACCTCACTTCCCGCCATGCAGGAGGAAGGAGAGGTACTCGCGGCCTTCCTGCCGCGCTACTACGAGAGCGCTTCCTCCATACCCCGGCAAGTGCTGCTCTCCCACGCCCCAGGGGAGGAAGACCTCGCCCTCTTACGGGTCTGGCTCACCAAGAAGGCGGGTAGGGCGATACGGCTGAAAGTCCCGCAAAGGGGAGAGAAGAAGCGGCTGGTGGAAAAAGTGGTCGAGAACGCCCGCCTGGCTCATGCGCTGCAGCGCACCAAGCAGGCAAGCGATCTCGGCTGGCTGTCCCGTGCCGTGGAGGGAATATTCAGGGGGCTTTCCCTGCGGCGGGTCCCTTATCGCATCGAATGCTACGACATCTCGAACCTCGGGGCCGACGATGCGGTTGGGTCCATGGTGGTCTTTGAGGCGGGCTTGCCCGTACGCGGCGACTATCGCCGTTTCCGCATCCGCGGGGTAGGAGGACAGAACGACGTGGCCATGATGGAGGAAGTGCTCGACCGCCGCCTGGCAAGGCTTGTGAGCGAGGGGTCACGGCCACGGGAAGGCAAAGCGCCTGGGAAGAGGCCTCGCCTCGACTCCTTCCACAAAAGACCGGATCTCATCATCGTCGACGGCGGTGAGGGGCAGCTTGCGGCGGCCATGAAGGCCCTCGAGCGTCACGCATGCGACGATATCGAGGTGGCTTCCCTGGCCAAACGCCTGGAGGAGATCCACCTGCCCGATAGAGCGGGGAGGGTGATGCTGCCGCGTGACAGCGAGGCGCTGCACCTCCTGCAGCGCATACGCGATGAGGCGCACCGATATGCCCTCGACTACCACCGCCGTGAGCGCGTCCGAAGGTCGAGGGCCTCGCTGCTCGATGACGTGCCCGGCATAGGCCTAAAGAGGAAAAAGGCGTTGCTCCGTCATTACGGCAGCGTGGCCGCCATCTCCGCCGCTCCCCTGCAAGAGCTGGTCTCACTATCCTTCCTGGACCGTCGTAGCGCGGAGAATCTATACCGCGCCTTTCACCCCGAGGAAGCATGAAAGCAAGGGCGCGTACGGTGGCAAGGGAGGCGATGATGTCGCTTGACCGCAATGGAAGACGGGATGTCGCCTCGCTCGAGGTGAGTGAGATGGCCTCTCCGGTGGGGACGGTGCGCATATATATCATGGGCGGCAAGCCGGTGCAGCTTACCCTGGATGAGGTAGAGCCCGCACCCGCCGTTTTCAGCCTCGACCCGCCGCCTCTGGTGCGGGAGATGAGGGCTGCCCTCGAAGGCTATTTCGCAGGTGGGGAGATCGGGCAAGAGCTAGCCGTTCTAGTGCTGGGAAGCCGCAGCCTCACGCCTTTCGAGGAGGCGGTGTATGGCCGCGTCATCGCCATACCCCGCGGGCATGTCCTTTCCTATCGCGAGGTGGCCAGGAAAGCGGGTCACGCGCGGGCGGCGCGAGCGGTGGGAAACGCCATGCGCTCCAACCCCTTTCCCATCTTCATCCCCTGCCACCGCGTCATCAGGTCCGATGGAGGGCTGGGCGGATTTGGGGGGCGCGAGGATATCAAGGCCGCATTGCTCAAGGGCGAGGGCTTGGAGATCGCGGAGGGGCGCGTGCGCGTTTAAGAACACGCCGATCTGCGTTTGCTGCTGCCGGCGGTATCTCGCCTGCGACGAAAAAGGCATGCGCGCCTTGGCCGAAGAGCAGCTGCGCCCGTGATGCGTCGTCTGGAGATTGGTTGGCGCTTCCTGTTCACCAGGACACGGCCTCCATAACCCTTTTCCGCACCCGAGCTTACGGGAGAAAAACCCGTCAACTCACGGTGGTTGACGGCAACTATACCGCGATTCGTGGCCGGCGTTATAATCATGACAAGGCGGCCATGAACGGGGGAGGTGCAGACTGGAGGTAACCATTGTCACCGGCCTCTCGGGCGCGGGAAAATCCGTCGCCATCAAGAGCATGGAGGACCTGGGGTATTTCTGCGTGGACAATCTGCCGCCGTCCTTGCTGGTGAAGATGGTGGAGCTGTGCTCGGGGGAGGGGTCGAACGTCGACCATCTCGCGGCGGTGATCGACGTGCGAGGGGGTGAGTTCTTCGACGACCTCAACGAATCCCTGGACGAGTTGGACCGGGGCGGGATACCCTACCGTATCATCTTCCTGGAAGCGGACGACGAGGCTCTCCTGAAACGCTTCAAGGAGACCAGGCGGTCCCATCCTATCCATGCACCGGGAGGTGTTCTGGAAAGCATTAGCAGAGAGCGAGAGCTCTTGCAAGGGTTGCGCGGTCGCGCGGATATCGTCGTCGACACCTCGGGCATTAACGTGCACCAGCTTCGGGAGCAGCTTATAAACATGTTCCGCGACCAGGACGGATTATCACTTCCCGAGATCGCGCTGGTTTCCTTCGGATACAAATTCGGCCTTCCGCTGGACGCCGACATGGTCTTCGACCTGCGTTTTCTGCCCAATCCCTTCTGGATCGACGAGCTGCGCGAGCTGGACGGGGGAGACGAAAAAGTGCGCGATTACGTCCTCGGCCAGGAGGAAAGCCAGGAGTTCCTGGAGCGTGTGGAATCGCTTATCCTCTTCCTTATCCAGCGCTTTTTGCGCGAAGGCAGGAGGTACATAACCGTGGCGCTGGGATGCACGGGCGGCAGGCACCGTTCCGTGGTCTTCGTGAACGAGCTCTCTAAGCGCCTGGGGGGTGGCGACTGGCGCGTGAGCGTGCGCCACCGCGACGTACAGCGGGGATGAGGTATGTCGTTCACCTCCGAGGTCAAGGACGAACTCGCGCGCCTGCAAGCGCCTCGCCGCTGCTGCCGCATGGCCGAGCTTTCCGCCCTTATGCGCCTGGAGGGCTCCCTACACCTGAGGGGGCCGCACCGCATCACCCTTCACACCGAGAGCGAAAACGCCGCGGTGGCCAGGAAGATGTTCTCCCTTCTCAGGGAGCTCTTCCTCCTCTCCCCGGAGCTGCGGGTGGAAAAGGCGCCGCGCCTCAAAGGACACAATTGCTACTGTCTTTTCCTGGGAGAGGAGGCCCAGGTTGCGCAGGTACTCAACGAGCTCTCGCTGCTTGACCACGCCATGCGTCCGGTTATGGGAGTGTCGCCGAGACTCACCAGGCGCCCCTGTTGCTCGGCCGCTTACCTGCGTGGGGCGTTCCTGGGAGGGGGTTACGTGAGCAAGCCGGAAAGCCCCGCCCACCTGGAGATAAACGTGCGCCATTCCGAGATGGCCGAGGGGCTGGCAAGGCTTTCCGAACGCCATGGCCTTGAAATGCACGTGACCCGCAAGCGCGATTTTTTCTGCGTTTACACCAAAAGCCGCCGAGAACAGATCGACCTGCTCGCTTTCATGGGAGCGCACCGCGCGGTATTGAGGCTGCAGAGCGACGCCGTGTTCAAGGAGATGAGGGCGGAGGTCAATCGCCGTGTCAACAGCGAAACCGCCAACCTGGAGAGGGCGGTGGATGCGGCCCAAAGACAGCTGCGCGACATAAAGCGCGTCCAGGAAGCCCTGGGTTTGGAAACCCTCTCGCCCGCGCTGCGCGAGGTCGCCTTGATGCGACTTGAGCATCCTGAGGCGAGCATGCAGGAGCTGGGGGCCTGCATACATCCACCTCTCAGCAAGTCGGCCGTGTATCACCGCCTGTTACGGATCAGCCGCATCGCTTCCGCGCTGTGAAGTCTTATAATACGTCCTCTCGAGCACAAAGGCGGCTATGGTCATGAGCCGCCGCACGGCCCCCTCGCCGTAATGCCCTACGAGGGGCACGCCATGTTTACCACAAACCTTAATTGCTTATAATGTCATGTGGAACGGCACGGATAGAAAGTCCCCCACAAGGCGGGACCGGGACTAAGGAGGTTGCGATATGGCCGCTGTAGTAGGCATAAACGGTTTCGGCAGGATCGGCCGTCTTTTCCTTCGCGCCGCCGTCGGCAAGGGCGTGGAAGTGGCGGCGGTGAACGATCTCACGGACACCAAAACCCTGGCGCATCTCTTCAAGTACGATACCGTATTCGGAAAGTACCCCGGGACGGTGGAGGCAGGCGAGGGCGAGATCAAGGTGGACGGGAACAGCATCAAGGTGATCTCCGAAAGAGACCCGGCTAAGCTCCCCTGGAAGGAGATGGGAGTCGATGTGGTCATAGAGGCCACCGGCGCGTTCACCGCTCGCGACGGCGCCGCCAAACACCTGGATGCGGGAGCTCGCAAGGTGATCATCACCGCCCCCGCCACCGATCCCGACATCACCGTGGTCATGGGCGTGAACGACGATCAATACGACCCCGAGAATCACCATATAATCAGCAACGCCTCCTGCACCACCAACTGCCTGGCGCCCCTGGTAAAAGCGCTCATGGATTCCATAGGAGTTGAGAGCGGCTTCATGACCACGGTACATGCTTATACCAACGACCAACGCATACTCGACTTCCCGCACAAGGACCTGCGCCGCGCCAGGGCGGCGGCCGGCAATATCATCCCCACCTCCACCGGCGCCGCCAAGGCCATCGGCCTGGTGATCCCGGCGCTCAAGGGCAAGATGGACGGCATCGCCATGCGCGTACCGGTGATGGACGGCAGCGTGGTGGATCTGGTGGCGGTTCTCTCCCGCGAGGCGGACAAGGAGGAGATCAACGCGGCGGTGAAAAGGGCCGCCGATGGTCCTCTCAAGGGAATCCTGGAATACACCGAGGACCCCATCGTGTCTTCGGACGTCATAGGGAATCCCGCCTCCTCGGTATTCGACGCCGCTTCGACCATGTGCATGGGAAAGATGTGCAAGGTGGTGTCCTGGTACGACAACGAATGGGGATTCTCCAACCGCTTGGTGGACCTGCTGGGAATCCTGCTGCCCTAGGCATCAAGGAAGGCGTCATGCCGATAAGGAGCATACGCGACCTGGAGGTCGCAGGGAAAAGGGCGCTGGTGAGGGTGGACTTCAACGTTCCCCTTGACGAGTCCGGAGGGGTGAAGGACGACACGCGCATTCGCGCCGCTCTCCCAACCCTCCAGATGCTGCGAGAACGCGGCGCCGCCCTGGTGGTGATGTCCCACCTGGGCCGCCCTAAAGGCGAAGTGGTGGAAAAACTGCGCATGGACGGCGTTGCGGCCAGGTTGAGTGAACTCCTGGGCTCCCCGGTGCGCAAAATAGACCAGGTGATAGGCGAGGAGGCCGAGAGGGCCAGCGCCTCCCTGGCCCCCGGCGAGGTGCTCTTTTTGGAGAACCTGCGTTTCCACCCAGGGGAGGAGAAGAACGACCCCGAGTTCGCATCCTCGCTGGCGAGGCTAGGCGACCTCTATGTGGACGACGCCTTCGGCGCCGCGCACCGCGCTCATGCCTCGGTGGTAGGGGTTGCCAAACTGCTTCCCTCGGCAGCGGGCCTGCTCATGGAAA
>JACVJD010000001.1 GCA_015711825.1 Candidatus Solincola daggyaiensis | reverse complement strand
TCGGGTGGCCGCAGATCTACGGGCAGGACGGCGTGCGCAACTACAGCCCGCCTGACGCCTGGCGGGGAAGCGCGGACGGCGCGGGGGGTATCGCCGCCGCCTTCATCGCCGCCGCCGCGGCCCCCCCGGTCCTGACCTTGCGATACAAGAGGGACGGCTCCCTTGCCGGCGGCTTCCCCAGAACGGTGGGCAGGGAGGGCTATCTCGTGGGCACGCGTTCCTGTCTCGTGGACGGAGATGGCAACATCTATACCCTCGGCTTTTCTCACCCGGTCGGCGACGAAGACGCCGACCACACGTCCTTCATCGCCAAGTACCCTCCCGGCGCCTACTCCACCGCCGGGCCTTCCCTGGCCGTCAAGGAAGGCATCGCGTACCACCGACTGACCGGTTTTGCGGAGACCCCCGGCGGGGGCAGCGAGGGCGCCGTCCTCTACCAGCTATCGCCGGATGGCAAGACCTGGTTCTACCACGACGGGTCGCGCTGGACCGAGGCCGCGGAGCGGGGGGAGGCCAACCCCGCGGCGGAGGTGGACGCCCATATCAGCGACTTCGCCTCCCAGGCCGGGACCGGCACCCTCCACGTCAGGGCCTTCCTGGTAAGCGATGGAGACCAGGCGGTCCGCCTGGATGCCGTGAGCGTGGAATACGAGTAGGGCGTTTCGCGCGGGCAGGGGATAGGGGGTGGTGGACGCGATGACGCGGCAGGGCGCGAGGAACCCGGGCAAAAGCGTTTTGCGCGGGCAGAGGACGACCGCCGCAGGGAAAAAGGGGAGAAGCATGTTCACCGGGATCGAGCTGCGCGTGGCGGGGCGGCAATCGGTCAGCCTTGCCACCCATTACCGGAGAAGTATGTTTACCGGGATCAAGCTGCGCGTGGCCCTGGCCGCGCTGGACTTCGCGGAGAGGCACCCGCGCTTTGTGAGGTATTTCCTGCGGCCCCTCGCCAACGCCCCGCTGCTCTCCGGGCTGCTCCCGGTGCTGCCGCGCGCCTACATGGGGGCGACCGCCTTCGAGATCCACGATGTGGACGTGGAGAAGGGGCGCATAAGCATCGGGGGCGTGGACGAGGTGCTCTTCGGCTCGGAGATCGTCGAGATCCTCCACCACGTGTTGGGGGAGGCGGCGGGGGAGGAGAAGGAGCGCTACCTCTACGAGATCGGCTACCAGGCGGGGTTCAAGGAGGCGACCTACGCCCTGGAGAAGGGCCGCTGGGCCCCGAAGATCCTGGTGCCCCTGGTCACCAGCGCCGGACTCATCGACAGGGTGCGCTGCGATAACCGCATGGCCCGCTTCCTCGACCACGTGGAGAACATGGTGGCCCGCCTCATCCTCAACGAGGGGGGATGGGGGCGCATCGCGGAGTTCGACTACCGCTCCCGCCCTATCCGGGTGACCCTGCTTTATTCCCAGGAGGCGGCGTGGCTGCCTCCCTCCGACCAGCCGGTCTGTCACATCTTCGCGGGGCTGGTGGCCGGACACGTCAGCGCCGTCAGCGGCGAGAGGCTGGAGGCCAGGGAGGTGGCCTGCGTCGCGGCCGGCGCGGAGGCGTGCGTGTTCGAGATCGACCGCTGAGGGACGGCGATTGTTCGAGATCGACCGCTGAGGGACGGCGATATTTAGAGATCGGCCGCTGAGGGACGGCGATAACGGAGATCCGGGAGGCCGGCAGGAGCGACGTGCCCGCGCCCAGCCGCCTCATCCGCGTTTCCTTCCGCGACGTGGCGGGACGTTTCGGGCTGACGTCGGACAACCGCCCCTCCCACTCTTCCTGCAGCGAGGAGGCCCGGGTGAGCGCGGCCATGGGCGATTGGTTGAGGTTCTTCCTGCTGGAGGAGGAGGGCTTGCCCCGGGGATGCGTTGAGCCGGGACTTCGCGCCGTTGCGCTCGTTTATCCTGGACCGTGGGCGAGGAAGTTGATTAGCATTGCAAAATATCCCGGCATTGGCTATGTTGAAATCGCGGGCGCGGAAATGGAAGGCGAGGCGTAAAAGGCGGTGGAGCTTGGCCTGGCAGGCGTGACCTGTGACCGTACGCGGGGAACCAGGCCCAAGATGGCTCAAGCGCAAGGCGCCCGTGGAACGGACCGGCCGCGGAGCGCCGGCGACGCGCATCAGGCGGATGGGCTCCCGCGGTTTGAGATGGAGGTTGAAAGAGATGGAGAGAAGGTTTCGCCTCGTATCCGCCTCCGGCGGTAAGGCGGAAGAGATAGCCGTGGAGAATGCCCTCCCGGATGAGGAGGCGTACCTGCTGGACGCGTACTCGCGGGCGGTATCGGGAGCGGCGGAGAGGGTCAGCCCGGCGGTGGTCAACGTCGCCGTGACCCAGGTGATCCCAAACCGCCGCCGGCCGGCGGGCAGGCCGGAGGGAGAGGCGCGGGGCACGGGCTCCGGGTTCGTCTTCACCGGCGACGGCTTCATCCTCACCAACAGCCACGTGGTGCAGGGAGCGAAGAGGGTGGAGGTGACCCTCTCGGACGGGCGCGAGTTCCGCGCCGACATCGTGGGCGAGGATCCGGACACCGACCTGGCGGTGGTGCGCATCAGCGCTCCCGGCCTGGAGGCGGCCTGCCTGGGCGACTCGAGCCTCCTGCGCGTGGGGCAGCTGGTGATCGCGGTGGGCAACCCCTACGGTTTTCAGTGCACGGTGACCGCGGGCGTGATCAGCGCTTTGGGGCGCTCGCTGCGGTCGCGCTCGGGGCGCCTCATCGACAACGTCATCCAGACCGACGCCGCCCTCAACCCCGGGAACTCGGGCGGCCCCCTGGTGAACTCGCACGGCGAGGTGGTCGGGGTGAACACCGCCATCATCTATCCCGCCCAGGGGCTGTGTTTCGCCATCGCGGTGAACACGGCGAAGTTCGTGGCTGGGAGGCTTATCCAGTACGGCAGGGTGAAGCGGTCCTATATCGGGGCGGCCGGGCAGGACGTATCGCTTAACCGCAAGGTGATGCGCCACCACGGCCTCTCGGTGGGCAAGGGGTTCCTGGTCACCCACACCGAACCCGACAGCCCGGCGGCGCGGGCGGGGCTGAAGGAGGGGGATATCATCGTGGCTCTCGACGGCTGCCCGGTGGAGGGCGTGGACGACCTGCACCGCATGCTCACCGAGGATCGCATCGGCGTGAGGTCCATCCTCACGGTGATCAAGCGGGCGAGCAAGCGCGAGGTGGAGATAATCCCGGCGGAAAGGAAGGCGGGCTAGGCGGAGAGCAGGGCGAGACGGGCGAAAGGGAGGTGGAGGCGTGCGCGGGAAAAGGGCGGCGCTGGCGGCGGGAGGACTGGCGGGCGCGGCCGGCCTCGCTTGCGCGGCGGCGGGCGCGAGGCGGGAGCCGAGTATCGATCTGCATGAACAAGACTGGTCACTCTACGAGGAGGGCCTTCAGCGGCGCAGCTACCGCAGCGTTGGCCATTTCCTCCACCATTTGAAAAAACTGCTCGAAGCCCAGGCCCTCATAGCCGAAATATATATAAGGAAAGCCATATCCCCAGCCTTCCGCGAGCGCATCATGCTGGTCACGGCATTGGCGAACATGTGTGCGTGGTGTCAGTTCGCGCATCGCGGATTCGGACGCCTGGCAGGTTTGAGCGAGGAGGATATAAGGGACCTAGTCACACTGGACCCGGCGAGGTTCGACCAGCGCGAGCACGCGGCGCTGTGCTGGGTGAGGGAGACGCTCACAAGCCGCGAGGGGGCTTCTGAGGAATCCGCGAGGCGTTTCGAGGAAGCGTTTGACGAAGAGGCGAGGCGCTATATAGTGGCCGCCGCGGTTTCCATGCACTTCTTCAACCTGGCCGGCAACACCATGGACCGCTGGCTGCGGATTATCACGGGGAGGCCGCCTGAACAGGAGTCCTATTGTTCTCTTGTCCGCTGACGGTCTTTTGGCCGCAACGCGTGGGTCAGCGGATCGACAGGTGGCGCTTGTATTCCATGTCTCGCTGGTTGGCTAACAGTGCATCGATGCCTAACGGATATAGCCCCAGTACTCGGAGCCGGCGCCTCAAGGGATGGTGAAGCGGAAGATGGAGCCGCCGCCCTCGCGGTGCTCGTGCCAGATGCGGCCGCCATGCCCCTGCACGATCTCGCGCGCGATGTAAAGGCCGAGGCCTATTCCCTGTGAGGTGTGGCGCAGGGTGTCCTCGACCTGGTGAAAGCGCTCGAAGATGAGCTCGCGCTCTTTTTCCGGCACCCCCACGCCATGGTCCATGACCGAGACGAGAACCCCGAGGTCGCTTTCCTCGACCTGCACGTCGATTGTGGAGCCGGGCGGTGAATGTTCGCAGGCGTTGTCCATGAGGATGACCATCACGCGGTTTATCTTCTCCGTGTCCACCATGCGCGGGGCGGGAGAGTCCGAGGCGATGAACTCGAAGCGGTATGCGGGCCATTTCTCCCGCATTTCCTCCACCGAGGCCGCTATTAGCTCGGCAAGCGATGTCTCGCGTTTTTTCAATTCCAGCCGCCCCCTCTCGATGCGCGAGACGTCCAGCAACTCCTTTATCAGCGCGTCCATGCGGTCCGCGCCCTCGTTCACTATATTGAGGAACTCGCGCCGCTGCCCCTCGTCCAGGCGCTCCCAGTAATCCCTCAGGGTGAGGGCGTATCCCTTCATGAGGGTGATGGGGTGCCTCAACTCATGGCTGGCCACGTCCACGAAGTCCTTGATGTCCTGCTCCAAGGCCATCCTTTCTTCCTCTATGGAGAGGACGTGGGCGAGGGCGTTCATGGCGGCGAGGTCGTCCTCCTCCAGCCCCTCCCTCTTGGAGTCCATGAGAAAGAGACAGCCTTTGTTCCTCGTTCCCGAGGCCAAGGGAAAGCCGGCGAAGAACCTGGGCCGGTGCCTTACCGCCAAAGGCGAGGTATCGACGAAGCCCTCGGAAACCATGTCCCTTATCACTATGGGTTCATGGAGGTTCTTGGCTATGATGTCATATGCCAGATAACGCCTTACGTCCTCGACAGGACGCGGAGCGGCGGAAGCATCCTCGCTGGTGAAAAGGAAATAACCTCCGCGCCCCGCGCGCATGTAGGCGGCAAGGTCCACGTTCAGCATCTCGCGGGCCGTGGTCACCACCCTTTTTATGTTCTCGTCGGCGTCCGCTCCCTGGGCGAGGAAAAGGCGGTTGAGGCGGGACATCCTCTCCCTCGCTCTCACCTGTTGGTCGATGTCGCGACCGTTGACCACGATACCCTCCACGTCGGGGTCTTCGAGCATGTTGTAGGCTAGCACCTCGAAGTAGCGCCAGCTCCCATCGGCGTCTCGGTAACGGAACTGCATGCGCTCCACTCCCCCCGGGTTGAGGAGCAGCCGCAGGAAAGTCTGCATGACCTCCTGCAGATCATCGGGGTGGACGAGCTCGAAGGCGTTGCGCTGCAGAAAGTAGCCGCGCTCGTATCCCAACGCCTTCTGTACCGAGGGGCTCTCGTAGGTGACGTTGCCCTCGCGGTCGATGATCACGATGATGTCCAGGGCGTTCTCGATCAGGGCCTGGAAGCGCTCCTCGCTGCGACCAAGCCTGTCCAGCATGGTGTTGATGGAGGTGGCGAGGCTCGAGATCTCGTCTTTTCCCTGCGAGCGCACGCGCGCGACCGCATCCGCGGTCCTCCCTATCTCCGTCACCTCGGCGTTGAGACGCGACAGGCGGGAGAGCACCATCCTCTCCATAACCAAAAACATCCCGGCGCCGAAAAGGACAAAGGCGGTGAACAAAAAGAGCACGTACCAGATAAGGGCGTCGACTCCCTGTTCGCGGATGGTGCGAGGCAGCTCCACCTTTACCATGAGCGCCGGCTCGCCCATGATGTCGTCGATGATGGCGTAACCCGCGACTCGGCCCGGCGCGGGGGACAGCACCGCCGTTTCGTCTCCGGCCAGCAGCCTTGACCGAGCCTGCTCGAAATCGCGCGGCAGGTCATCTCCATCTACGGGTGCGAAATCCAGGTCCTGGTGGCTGACCTCGGCCAGTCGTGCCATCTCGTCTTCATCGAGCATGCGTCCCATGATCAGGGTGCCACGTGAAGGCCCCTCGGCGGCGCTGTTGAGGATGGGCTCCGCCGCGAACAGAAGCGGCCCTTCGTCCAGCCGCAACACCCCCGCCGGTGTTCTATCCCCGGCCTCGTCCTGAAGCGCGTTCAACGCGGCCACGAGCTTGTCGGGAAAGCCGGGAAAGAGCGGCAGAAGGCCTTGGCTCACCGTATCGAAACGCTGGCCGTAAACCAGATTTCCATCCAGGTCCAGGAACACTATGACGTTGAGGCGAAGGTTCTCAAACACCCAGGGGGTGAGGTTGGAGGTTTTAAAAGACTCGTTGCAGTCCTTCATGAAGGCGTACGAGTCGTCCCAGTAGGCCCAGTCCTTGAGCACGGTGTCCAGGTTCCGGAGGTTGTCGTCGAAAACGTTTATGGCGCGGAGTACCTCTTTGCCGACGTCGTCCCGCTCCAGGCGCCCGTAACTCCCCAGGATGAATAGCCAGGAGAAGAGGTTGAGGATGGCAAGGAGGGCAAGGAATATTCCCAGCAATATGAGGGCGGTCTTTTTGCGTAGCGACACTCGTTACCCTCCTCTTTCCCAAGGACTTGCCTGCAATCCCCCGTTAAGCCACCTTCGTCCGGGTGCGGAAACGAATATAACCAGATGCACGAAAAAGACAACCCCCTATTTTTATTATAACTTAAAGCCTGTGGCTAATTGCCGAGCGCCGCAGGGACCATCTCCATCGGCCTCTTCCGATACCTCGGATTTCGGGTGGTTGTCGGTAAGGATGCCTATTTCGGCACGCGCATCTCTTCCACCGGGCCCGCGCCCGCCAGCAGGTACTCGGCCGCCTTGAGGCCGCTGAGCATGGCCGAGGGGACGCCGCCCAGGGCGAGCATGGAAAAGGCCTGGTAACCGGCCATGTACAGGCCGGCGATGGGGGTGCGGATGAGCTCCAGCGCCTCACCCCCCTCCCGCTCCCCGCGTTCCCAGGACCAGCCGGCCACCGCGCCGTCGCTGCGACCTCCCCTTTCCTCGAAGGTGAGGGGAGTTGCAACGTCCATATACACCACGGCCTCGTTCAATCCGGGTACGAAGCCCGCCACCTCCTCCACCAGGGCTTGCGCAAGGGAAAGCTTATATCGGAAGTAACCCCGCGAGCGCCTCGCGCGTTGCGGGCGGAAGCGAGCGAAGTGACGGTGGGGTACGGCCGTCCTGATGACCATTACGGCGTGGCCGACGGGGGCGAGGGCGGGGTCGTCGGCGGAGAGGAGGGTGGCCTCGATCTCCTCTCCCGCCAGGGTGGAGGGGTCTATAGTCGGGGCGTCCCAGTCGGGCCCGGCCCCGGAAGGGGGCGAGTCCCCGGTGTGGCGTCGGTAGATTATGCGGCTGGCGCCGCGGTAGGCGGAGAGGTCCGCGCGGGACATATCCAAGCCCAGGCATACCTGCAGGTTGGAAAGGGTCTGGCGTGCGGCCGCGATATCCTCGAACAGTTTATCGGGCACCGTCTCACGGGGAAGGAGGTGGAGGAAAGTGGTCTTGAAATCGGCGTTGCTGACCACCGCCTTTGCCCAAAACCTGTCCCCGTTGTCCAGGACCACGCCCGCGGCCTTGCCCCCTTCAACCATGATCCCGGCCACGCGGGCGTTGAGCCGTAGGCTGCAGGGAGCCGTGTTCCCATGAGCGGAAACCGTTTCCACAACCGTTCCGTGGCCTCGATCCGCAGTTGAGACGGGGGCGTGATTCTCCTCCAGGCGCTGTGGGCAAGGGAGCCAGCCCAATGCCCCGGCGAGGATATCGCAAAGCCCGCGCATACCCATGGCGGGGTAATGGATCCCCCTCTCGCTGATCAAGTTCCACATGGAGGCAAGCAAGGCCATATCGGAATAAGGCTCGCGGCTTCCCATGCTCCCAAGGATGCGCCTCAGCCTCCAGTCCTTTATGAGGCGGCCCAGGTAGTCGGCCGCGTCCACGCCCTCTTTTCGCCTGGGCCGGGAATGACCCTCCCACGCCAGGCGTTCCTGGAGGTGGGCGATATCGCTTACGTGGCCGAAGAACCTGCTTATGGCGGCCTCCTCGCCTGGAAACAGCCCGCTCAAGGAGGAGATCATCTCCGGGAAGGGGAGCGATATGGGAACGCGCATCCCGAAGGCCCAGAGCTCGTAGTGTACGCGCCTGGTCTCCAGGGCGGTGGACACGCCGGCCTTTGCAAGGATATCCCTCACGAGTTGGGGTGAGCTGAATCCCAGAGGGCCCATGGGGAACAGGAAATCTTTGCGTGGGTACGAGTATGCGGTGCCTCCCGGATGCGGATCGGACTCCAGGACCAGCACGGAAAGCCCTTCCTTTACCAGCCGGGCCGCGGCGGTGAGGCCTCCCAGCCCCGCGCCGATGACCACGGCGTCGTAAACATCGCTCAAAGAAAGCCCCCCGGTTCGGTCGGGTTTCCCGTTCCTCTCCCCATTAAACCATGCCGGATGATCGCCTTGGTCCCGGCGCTCCGGCTCCCACGCGACCCCGGGCTCCAACGGCACCATAAACCGCCAGGCCGCCTGGGATGTCCCTGCTCCCGCGCGATCCCGGGCCCCGACGGCCGGCGGCGCCGTGCTTGATGCCGCATAACGGATCCGCCACCATTCTATTCTGCCCCATACATGCGGGGAGCGAACCTGGCCGCCAGCGGCGCTTCTGCATGAGGCGTGACCAGGACTCGAGTGCTAGAATGAAGGAAAGCGACCACGAGGAGAAGGGGTGATACCCATGCGTTTGCCAGCTGGAAAGGTCGCCAAGATCATGTCCGCCGGGGCGCTCCTGGCGGCGCTCGAGCCGGTGGTGGCGGAACGCCGCATGCGCAGCGCCAGGCGCGAGGGCGAGGTATGGTCGCCACGGCCGGGGGAGGATTACCTGATCAAGAACGCGGAGATCGTGGACGTCCTCACGGGCGCGGTGCTGCACAGGCGCGCCATCCTGGTGCGAGAAGGCCGCGTAGCGGATATCCTCACCGAGAAGAAGGCGTCAGAGAAAGACGAGGTCACGGCACTGGACGCGGGAGGATGTTTCGTCATCCCGGGGCTCATCAACGCCCACTGCCACATGATCCTCACCGCCACCTTGAGGTTCGGACCCTCCGTCGTCTCCGCCGCGGTAAGGCAGTTCGAGCGCAACTTCGAGGAGTGCCTGACCCACGGGGTGACCACGGTAAGGGACGCGGGCACTCTGCCCCTGCTGATGAGGAGATTCCTGGAGGCGGTGGAGAGTGGGGGGTTGCTGGGCCCGAGGGTTGTTCACGCGGGCTCGTTCATCAATGCCCCCGGAGGCTACCCCGATTTTCTTCCCGCGCTGCCGGGGCCGGTGGCGCGCAAGCTGGGGGAGTTCGAGTTCGCCGTGAGGACGCCTGAGGAGGCGGCGCGGGCGGTGGAGAGAAACGCCGAGCATGGGGCCTCCTTTATAAAGACCGCCTTCGACGACCGCTCTCTTTTCGTGGGCCAGAAGCCGCTGAACATCCTCGACGACGCCTCCTTGGGGGCCCTGGTGGAGGCGGCGCACGCGCGGGGGATGAAGGTATCCGCGCACCACCGCTTCCGCAAGGGTTTTCTGCGCGCCATGGAATTCGGGGTCGACGGCCTGGAGCACCTCCCGTCCGACCAGCTCCTGGAGGACCGCGAGGTGGAGGAATTCACGGCGGGAGACCGCTTCATCGTGCCCACCATGCAGGTGGGCTGGGCGCTTTGCGGGGTCAGCCGAGGCGACCCTTATCTCGAACACCCCCTGGTGCGGCAGGCCCTTGCGCACCGCCTGGAGGTGGTGAGGACGCTGTATCCCTCCCTGTGCGAGCCGCCCATCCATCGCGAGCTGATGCGTTTCGAGCGACGCTACCGCGACCCCGCTTACACGGAGAAGAGGCACCTCATGTTCACCCTGGACCCCAAGATCTTCACCGAAGCCCTGGTCAAGGGGCAGGAGAACCTGAATATGCTATACCACGCGGGCGCCCTCATAGGTTGCGGAAACGACGGCGGCACTCCCCAGGCATTCCCAGGAGGCCTGGGCCTGGAGATGGTGCTCATGGATTACGCCACGGACATGACGTCCCTGCACGTCCTGCAGGCGGCGACCATCAACAACGCTCGTATCCTGGGGATGGAGGACGACCTGGGCACGGTGGCGAAAGGCAAGCTAGCCGATCTGGTGCTGTTGCACGGGAACCCTCTGGAGGCCATGGAGAGCGTGCTCCGCCCCGCCGCCGTATTCAAGGAAGGCAAGCTGGTGTATGCCTCCCATAACCCGGAGCTGCTGCCGGCGTGAACGCGTGGCCCTCATGCCGCGCTTTTATCCGCTTCCCTCCGCCCCTGGTCGCGTTTTGACCTTGCCGAGCGTGTACTGGCGGTGGACGAGACGAAGGCCGGTGCCCTAATCTTTAAGGATAGAAAGACAGCAGTGGAGGATTCGGGGAAAGGGGGCTGTTTATGTGGTGGAGATACGTTCTCATCCGCCCCTTCTTCGCCCTGGCCGCGAGGTCGAAGAAATACGACCTCAGGGTATCGGGCGTCGAAAACGTCCCCCGGTACGGCCCCTTCATCGTGGTCTCGAACCACCAGAGCAGCCTGGACATCGTGGCGGTGG
This sequence comes from Candidatus Solincola daggyaiensis, assembly GCA_015711825.1. Taxonomy (GTDB): domain Bacteria; phylum Actinomycetota; class Geothermincolia; order Geothermincolales; family RBG-13-55-18; genus Solincola_B; species Solincola_B daggyaiensis. The sequence continues at coordinate 72,622 of JACVJD010000001.1, read as the reverse complement.
CGCTGGCCCTGAAACCGGCGCTTACCCGCCGGCACATGTGGCCTTGGGCGAAGACGGAGATAGCTCAGGGCAAGGAGGGGCCCATGGGCTGGGCGCTGTGGAAGATCTTCGGGGTCATCCCCATCGACCGCTCCAAGAGCGACCATTCCGAAGCCATACTGCAGAGCCTAAAATGCCTGCGCCGCGGCGAACTGGTCTTCGTTTTCCCGGAGGGCACGAGGAGCAAGCCCGGCGAGGTGAAGCCTTTCCAGTTCGGGGTGGCCAACCTGGCGCGCGCCGCCCCCGCTCCCATCCTTCCCGTGGCCACCTACAAGCGCGAGGACGGCGGCATCCAGGTGAACATCGGCAAGCTCTTCACCCTGCCCCCCAAGAAGAGGATGTACGAGGTGCTGGGCGACCTGCAGGAAAAGGCGGAGGGGCGTTTCATCCGGCAGGTTGAGACCTTGCGTGAGTGGGCGGACACCGTGCCGCGCGACAAGAAGGGCATGAAGCTCATCGCCAGGATGGTCAAGATAGTCACCGATTTCGTGGACCGGAAGGACATCTCCTTCGACCTCTTTTTCCGCCTGGCGGAGGAGGAGGACAACGAGTTCATCCGCGATCGGGTGATGGAGCTCCTGCCCGAGGGTTGGAAAAAGCTGGAACCAGAGAGCCGGCTCAAGCCGCTCCCCTTCGCCAGGAAGGAATAGAGCATTCCGGATAGCGAACGCCGCGTAGCCGGGCCTCAACAGCGGGATTCTCACACGCGACCGCTCTAGCGCACCGAAGGACGCCGGAGGACGATCTCCCGGCGGGCTACCCGCCGGTTGGATGCGTTTACGGAAAGGGGGCAAAGGCGTCGTGATATGGAGACCTTTATCTGCGGAGCGAAGCAGATACTTGTTCTCTGCGCCCATTCGGCCCGATATCTGGGCCCGACCTCAAGGTAAAGGAGGAGAGATGATCTGGACCATCGAGGCCAAGGACGACTTCAGCTACGGCTACAAGGCCGGTAGAGGAAAAGAGCGCCTCTTCCGTGCGGCCCTCGGGCACGCCGCGAAGTCGCTGGCGAGAAGGGGCGCCGACCCGGTGGAGGAAAGGGCGAGGGCGAGGCGGCACATGGCGCTGCTCGCGGAGCGCTATCCCGCCCAGCTGGAGCGGGTCGGCGGGCTGGCGCGCGCCCTGGGAGCCGAGCCGCGCGAGGTCATGACGGGCGGGCTGGTCCTGGCCTCCATAGCCGGCCCGGGGTGCACCAACTTCGCCGCTGTCCCTCCGGCCACCTCCGACGGCGGGATCTACGTCTCCTGGAACTTCGACCTTCCGCCCTGGGTGCGCTGGCTGGTGGGCAGGATGCCGCTCTACGTAAGGGATATCGCGGGGCGCAGGCCGTATGTGTGCATGGGCCTGCCGGTGCTCTTCGGCATAGGGGTGATGAACGGGGACGGTCTCTGCTCATGCGTCAATTCCGTAGGATCGACGGACGGGGGCGAGGGGCTGACCTTCTTCGAGCTCAACAACCTGGCCATGGAGACCCAGTCCGCGGTGGATGGGGCGGTAGGGGTGTGGAAGGACAACCCCCGCGAGGTGGTGCCGGGGCTCGCCACCGCCATCATCATGAACGCCAACATCATCTTCGCGGATATGAGGGGTGAGGCAGTGGTCATCGAGAGCTCCCACAACCACATGGCGGTGGCCAGGGCGTCCGAGCACGGCGGGGTGCTGGCCTCGGCCAACCACCACCAGTTCCTGGACCGCTCTCTCTCGGGCGGCGCCGACCCGGTGATCGAGCCCCTGATAGCGGGGTCGTACGCTCGCCTGTCCCGTATGTGGGAACTGCTGGAGCTGTTCAAGGGCGGGATCGACATGAGCGTGATAAGGATCATCACCACCGACCACGAGCTCAACTATTCCGCCCTGGAGGAGTTCGGGATCAAGCGCGATCCCTATGGCGAGCGAGTGGACGACGCCACCATCTGCTGCCACCCCTGGAACTTCTTCCGCCACCTGAGGAGGTTGGAGATCGAGGAGGCCTTGGTGGAGTTGAACGTGGCGAGGACGCTGAACAACTTCGTCATGGACCCCGCCCGCTGCACCATCTACGTCACCCCGGGCAACCCCTGCCGCAAGCAGTACGTGCCGGTGTGGGTGGGGGACGCCCTGCGCATGGAATGGGCGGACAAGGCCCGCCGGGAGATCGACTACGAACCTGGATGGAAGCCCGGGACGCGAGGGAAGCGCATCGATGTCTTCCGCCGTCCCTATGCCACGAAGACCAGCGACTGGATGCGCTCCATCGGCTTGAGGTTTTTCGCCGGCCTCGACCGCGCCATATCAGCCTCTCTTATTAAAAAATAGATATGGAAGAATGCATCGCGAAAGCGATGACGACGCCCGCAGGGCGTCGGCACAGTGCCAGTCGCCGTGGCCGAGACGGAGCGAGCTGCAAGCGAGCGAAAGCGAGGACGGGGCCTGGCACGCGTTCATGCGCCGACAGTAGGGAGGTAACGTCATGAAACCGGACATCGAGCGGCTGTACCGCCAGATGGCGAGGATGAGGTTCTTCGAGGAGGCGCAGGCGGACCTCTGGAACCGCGGACTCGTTCCCGGGGAGATGCACCTGGGCATGGGGGAGGAGGCGGTGGTGGCCGGGGTCCTCGACCACCTGCGGGAGGGCGACGCCCTCGCCCTCGACCACCGCTCGACGCCGCCCCTGGTGGCGAGGGGAGTGGACCTCGCCTCCATGCTCCTGGAGGTGATGGGCGAGGAGGAGGGTTTATGCGGGGGGATGGGAGGCCACATGCACCTCTTCTCGCGTGAGCACCTGGCGGGCTCCTCCGGCATCGTGGGCTCGTCGGCGCCCATGGGAGCGGGGTTCGCCCTCGCCGCCCAATACCTGGACCAGGGCGGCATCGCCTTCTCCTTCTTCGGGGACGGCGCCGCCAACCAGGGCCTGGTGCTGGAGAGCCTCAACCTCGCCTCAGCCTGGAAACTGCCACAGGTCTTCGTGTGCAAGGACAATTCCTGGGCCATCACCACCCGCACCCGCTCCGTGACCGGGGGGTGCCTGGCGCGCCGGGCGGCCTCCTTCGGCATGCCGTCGTTCCGCGTCGACGGCACGCGGGTGGAGAGGGTCTGGACGGCGGCGGAGAAGGCGGTAAGGAGGGCCCGGGCCGGCCGCGGGCCGAGCTTCATCCTCGCCTCCTGCCCGCGCATGGAGGGACACTTCCTCGGCGACCCCCTCCTGCGGGTATACAAGGAGCCCCTCAAGCAGGCGGTGGAGATAGGGCCCCCGCTGGCGAAGGCGGCGTTTTCCCGGCCCCTGTCCGCCTTGGCCCGGCGCTGCGGATACCTCGGGAACATCGGCAGGACCATAGCCACCCTGGGAGGGGAGCGGTACCTGACCGCCATCGATCCTCTGCTGCGCGCCGCGAGGCTGGTTCCCGAGGAAAGCCGCGCGCGTATCGAGGAGGAGGCGAGAAGCGAGGTCGCGGAGGCGGTCGCGCGGGCCATGGAGGGGAGGAGGCGCCATGGCTAGGATGACTTTCGCCCAGGCCGTCGACTGCGCGCTGGAGACGGCCATGGCCGCGGATGAGCGCATAATGGTCATGGGAGAGGACGTGACCATGCTGCGGCGCAATCTCTACGTGCGCTTCGGACCGAGAAGGGTGCGCCAGACCCCCATCAGCGAGGCCGCCTTCCTGGGAGCGGGGGTGGGGGCGGCCATGGCCGGCCTGCGCCCGGTGGTGGAGATCATGCTGGTGGACTTCATCGCCGTGGCCTACGACGCCCTCCTCAACGAGGCGAGCAAGGTGAATGCGTTCTCGGGCGGGAAGTGGAACGTGCCCCTGGTGGTGCGGGCGGCCTGCGGCGGCGGCTATGGAGACGGCGGCCAGCACCAGCAGTGCCTGTGGGGGATGCTCGCCGGCATGCCCGGTATCTCGGTGGTGGTACCCTCCAACCCCGCCGACGCCGCCGGGCTGATGCTATCCGCCCTGGAGTGCGACCATCCCGTGGTCTTCCTGGAGCACAAGCTCCTCTCCGACTACTGGCTGGACTACCTGGGCGGCGCCAGCCGGGGCACGGTGAGCTTCGACGTGCCCGCGGGGGGAGCCGAGGGAGAGGTGGCGAAGCCGCCCCAGCCGGTCCCCATCGGAAAAGGACGCGTGGCCGCGGAGGGATCGGACCTCTCCGTCTTCAGCCTGGGGGTAAGCCTGCACCGCTGCCTGGAGGCGGCTTCTTCCCTGGCGGCGAAGGGGATCAGGGCCGAGGTCATCGACCTCAGGAGCGTGACCCCGTTGGACCGTGAGCTCATCGCGGACTCCGCCCGCAAGACGGGGCGGGTGCTGGTGGTGGATGAGGACTATATGGGATTCGGGCTATCCGGAGAGGTCGCGGCGACGGTGGCGGAGGCGGGGGTAGAGGCCGCTTTCGCGCGCGTATGCTGCGAGGGGGTCATCCCTTTCGCGCGGCATCTGGAGGAGGAAGCCCTGCCCAACAAACGCCGCATCATCGCGGCCGCCCTCGATCTCGTCTCGGGTTAGAGGCGCGCCAAAGGCGGCGAAGGTTCTCCCGGCGCCCCTTCCGCCCTTGTGAGCGGGGCTCTTTTTCCGCCTTGTAATTCGCCACGCCTTTTTCCGGCCACCCCTGCTGTGCCGGCACTGGCGAGCGGGCCTTTTACCGCCTGCTTTTCGCTGGGAAAGCAAAGCCCTCGTGGCGATGATCGCGCTCCTCGGCTCTTTTCCGGCAAGCGCGGGCAAAAAGATGAGGTCAACAGGGTGGAGATCAGGGAAAAACGAGCGGTTAAGGCATGGGGAAAACCACCGAGAGCCGGCTGTGACCGATGAGCCCCCGTTTTGCGGTGAAGAGCCCAATTTTTATTCTCAGGCAGGAGGTTTTTCGAGTGCGGGATCCAGGATATGAATCCTTATAAGGGTTTTTTCTCCCCTGCAGCCTTGGGGAGGCGAAAGCGGAAGGTGGTGCCTTTACCGGGGCTGGAATCCACCTTAACCTGCGTTCCGATGAGGTCGGCGGCCAGGCGGACGATATACAGTCCCAGGCCCACCCCCTCGCTGTGCTTGTCCAACTCCTCCAGGCGGGTGAAGGGACTGAAGATGACCTCGACGAGGTCAGGGTCGATGCCCTCTCCCTCGTCTCTCACCGACACCTCGATGCTCTCCGCCCTCTCCTCCACCGTCAGGGTGATGGGGGAGTAGTCGTCGCTGAAGCGGCGCGCGTTGTCGAGGAGGTTCGTGAGGATGAGCTTGAGGCAGTAGGGGTCGGTGACCGCCTCCATGCCGTTGCCGCGCATGTCGACGCAGACGCGCTTGCGCGTTTCCTCGGGCATGGAAAGGCATGCCTCGCTCAGCAACGCCTCGATGTTGCAGGGGGCGATGGCGAGGGGGACCCTCCCGTCCTTGAGGGTTGAGACGGTCAGGAATTCGTCCAGAAGCGAGTTGAGGCGGGAGCAGGAGGCCGTGATATGGTCGAGGATCTCGTTTCGTTCCTCCTCCGAAAGGCGGGGAAAGTAATTGCGCAGGATGATGGCGAATCCGTTGACCACCGAAAGCGGGATGCGGAACTCGTGGCTGGTTACGCTGATGATCTCGCTCTTGAAACTGTCCGATTCCTCCAACATGCGCTTGGCCTCGGAGAGCTCCTCCACCCGGTCCATGAGGTGCAGGGAGAGGAGATGGTTCTCGACGAAGAGGCCGATCCTTTTCGCCAGTTGCTCCAGGAAATCCAGGTCCATGGGGTCGAGGGCGTAACGGTTCACCTTCTCCCCCACCATCAGAATGCCCTGTAACCCCTCCGGGCCCTGCATGGGCACCAGGGCCACCAGCCCGCGCTCGCACATATCCTTTCTAAGCGTGTCGTCGGAGCCATCGTCGGCCAGGTCCCTGTCCTCCGCCAGCACGGTGCGGTCTCGGAGGCGGTATATCCTTGAGCGCTCGTCATCGTCGCGCCGGAACCCGTAAACCTCCCTGCCGACCGCTTGTGCTCCCATTATCCAGTTGATCCCGTTGCCGGTGACCGCAGCCGGAACCACGGCGGTGAGTTCCTTCAACCCCAGCCGCTCGCACACCATGACCAGCGCCATGACCACCCCGTCTCGGATGTCGTTGCGGGACATGATGGCGGCGGACGTATTGTGCAGCAGTTCCACCTCGTCATAAAGCCCCGAGAAGAAAAGCCGCGAGGCGAGGCGGGAGGATAAGCGAAGAGCCAGGGGCGTGAAACAAACCGCCAGTATGAGAGTGGCCACCGATATCACCAGGTTCAGGTCCGGGTCGTTCCTCCACCAGGTGCTCGCAAAGGCGTAGACGGCAACCAGCGGCACCCCGAAGACGGCGATAGTCAGCAGATAGGAGAAGGTCCGCCTCACCGCCATGCGTACGTCCAGCAATCGGTGTCTCAGGATGGCATAGGTGTATTATAGGGTCAGGTCTTGAATTTTGCATACCCCGGTATCTCATGGCATTTAGCGCACTTTGATATGCAAAAACTCAACGCGTCGGCAAGTAGAATGAAAGACCTGACCCCACATTGACAAAAGGGATGCCGCGCGTTAAATTAATTGAACATTCATTCAATCCTTAGGGGGAAAGTTGGCACGTCAGAGCGAAAGAGGCGTAGCCAGAAAGCGGGAGATCCTGGAAAACTTCTATGCCGTCATAGCTGAGGAGGGCCTGGAGGGCGCATCCATAGCCAAAATCGCGACCCGCATGGGCGTCAACCCCAGCCTGCTCATCCACTATTTCAGCACCAAAGAGCACATGATGGTCGAACTTGTGGATTATATGCTCACCAGGTACGAGGAGACCTTTCTTCCCGCTCTAGAGGGGATAGAGGACGCGGAAAAGAGGCTGGAAGTCACCTTAGACGCCATATTCGGTCTGGACTGGGCAAGGCTGGTGGACGCCGGCGTTTTCTACGCCTGTTACTCCTTGAGTTTCCGTAACCATAAGGTCAAGGAGAGTTTTCAGAGGATGTATTCCCGGTTGAGGGGGGTACTGGTGGAGGAGATAGCCGAGCTGATGGAAAGGGGCGTGATCCTGAGGGCCGACCCGGGCAAGCTTGCCGACCTGGTCATATCCTTGCTAGAGGGGTACGACTATTACCGAGCCGTTATGGAAAACGAACGGCAGTTCGACGAGCTCGCCGTGTTTCTGAAGGAAAGCGCACTTGCAATCCTTAGGGCGGGGCGCGAATGAGATAGGAAGGGGATGTCGAGGAGATGTTTTCGCTGCAAGGGAAGGTGGCGGTGGTGACGGGAGCGGCCTCCGGCTTGGGCAAGGCGACGGCCCTCAGGTTCGCACGCGCCGGCGCCAAGGTGGTGCTGGCGGACATCGCCGACGCTAGCGGGGTCGCCAGAGAGGCGGGAGGTGTCTACGTCAGGACCGATGTCAGCGTGGAGGAGCAGGTGAAGGATCTCATGCAGGCGGCGGTGGAGGAATACGGCATGCTCACCACCGTGGTCAACAACGCTGGCATAAGCGGGGAGATGTCTACCGTCGACGGGATAAGCAGGGAGGCCATCGACAAGGCCTTGGATGTCAACTTCAAAGGCGTTCTGTGGGGGATCAAACACGCCGTGCCCCGCATCGAGGACGGCGGTTCGATTATGAACACCGCCTCCTACGCAGGCCTTCTCGGCACTCCCACCTACGGCGTGTATGTGGCTTCCAAGGCGGCCATCATCGCCATCACCCGCACCGCAGCCCTTGAGCTGGCGCCCCGCGGGATCAGGGTGAACTGCATCTGTCCCGGCACCGCCGATACCCCCATGGCCTATGTTGAGGGAGCGGAGATAGAGCTCAAACTCTCCTGCATGCTCCAGCCTTTGGGGCGGCTGATCCAGGCGGAGGAGGTCGCGGCACTCTACCATTTTCTTGCAAGTGACGACTGCGCCATGATCACCGGCCAGGCCATCGCCATCGACGGGGGCATGTCTGCGGGACCCAGCCTGGGGGTCATCGGCCCGCTCTACGAGAAGATATTCAATGACACCCTGAAGATCGAGGATTTCAAGGCAGCGGAATAGCGGGATGAAACGGCTTGGGAATAGCGCTCGGGAATCGGCGTAAATGCAATGAACACGAAGGTATTTACTGAATGCAGAGAGTCGACGGGAACGGCTTTGGCGCTCGAGGAGGTGCGGCGATGGCGGAGGTAAACGGCGGAGAGGTCATTGTGAAATGCCTGCTCAAGGAGGGGGTGAAAAGGATATTCGGCATCACCGACGCGGGTTACCATCCGGTTATGGGCGCCGCAGTAGCAAACGACATCCGGTGGGTGGGACCCCGCCACGAGGCGGCAGCGGTGCATATGGCAGAGGGGGTTTTCAAAACCACAGGGGAGATACCGGTGGTCATGGCCGGCTACGGACCCGGCACGGCAAATATGGTCTCCGGCCTCATCTGTGCCCGCGAGGAAGGGGTACCGGTGGTGGCCATCTCCTCCCAGGTGCGCTCGCCTATCGCCTATCCCTTCACCTCCGGGGTCTTCCAAGGCATGAACCAGTACGACATCATGAAGCCCGTCTGCAAGTGGAACGCGGTGGTCCACCAGTGGAACCGCATTCCGGAGATCATCCAGAGGGCTTTCAGGGAGGCGTTGACTGGTCGCCCGGGCCCGGTACACGTGGACATCCCCTACGATCTCATCTACGAGCGGAGCGATGACTCCGAACTCCGTTATCTCGAACCCTACCAGTACCGCCCCCTTCTCATGGAGCCGCCGGATGCGCAGGTGGAGAAGGCGGCAAAGCTCATCTCCGATGCCAAAAACCCCTTGCTCATAGCGGGCACGGGCGTGCTCAACTCCAGGGGCTGGGATGAATTCAGAGAACTGGTGGAGCTGCTCAACTGCCCCGCCACCACCACCATGGCCGCTAGGTCCGCCTTCAGCAGCGACCACCCCAACTGTCTCTTCGGGCTGGGGAACGGGGCCCTGAGCGCAAGGCAGGAAGCGGACGTCATCCTGGCGGTAGGAACCCGCCTGGGGAACCTGGACCTGCCCTACGACCCCTACTTCGGGCATCCGGACGAGCAAAAGCTCATCCAGGTGGACATAGACCCACGGAACGTGGGTATCAACCGCCCGGTTTCATTGGGTATAGTGGCCGACGCCAGGGCCACCCTTCGGGCCTTGCTGAACAAGTTGAAGGAGTTAGGAGTCAAGCCCGCCAGCGGGCATCAATTGAAGAAGTACAAGGATATCGAGGCGGAGCAGTTCGCCGTCCTGGAACAGGCTCCTAGGGATTACCAGGGCGACAAGATCCATCCTGCCACCTCGGTGGAGACGGCGGCCAGGGTCTTCGGACCCGAGGCCATAAACGTGGGCGACGGCGGCAACACCAGCCTCTTCAACGCCCTCTACACCCGCTTCATCAACCCCCGCACTTCCTTGGGCATCTTCGAGTTCGGACACCTGGGGACGGGCATCCCTTGTGCTATCGGGGCCAAGCTGGCCAACCCGGAGAAAGAAGTCTATGTAATCACCGGTGACGGAGCCGCCGGCTTCAACTTCATGGAGATGGAAACGGCGGCGCGGGAGAAGGCGAAGATAACCGTCATCGTCCACGCCGAGGAACACTGGTGCATGGAGGAGATCGAGCAACTGGCTTTCTTCGAGGGCGACGCCTCCAAGGTCATCGCTTGCCGGCAGTACCCTGTGCGCTGGGACAAAATGGCGGAGGCCATGGGCTGCCACGGCGAATACGTGGAGAAACCCGAGGAGCTGGTGGCCGCCTTCGAGCGGGCCAAGAACCATGAATTGCCCGCCGTGGTCTGCGTGAAGACCGATTTCTACGCCAACCTCGTTCCCCCTATAGCCGACCGGTTCATGGAGGTATATGAAGGCCCCGCGCCGCAGCAGGCGCAAACCGCATAGGTCGAGGGACAGCAACTCGGGGTAGATGGCGGAGGGCCTGGACCGGACAGCGTCATCGCTGACCGGCGTTGCGTCGGAAAAGGTAAAGCGGTGCCTGGCGGAGAGCATCCATAGGCATACCGGGAGAATCTTGCAGCAAGAAAAGAACCGGAGATTGCCGCTGCGAGTCAGTCCCGGGATTAAGGGCGTCGAGGGTTGTGCCCTGGGGATCAGGCCGCTTATCGGCTGTGGGCCGATCCTTTAATCTCGCATTCAGCATCGCCTTCACTCGGCTCCTCCGGCGACCGGGCAGCGCCATGAAGCCTAGAGGTGGCGCTTCCGCCCCAAGAAGGAGGGTGAGGAACAAGGCGAGCTGGCGATCCGGAGCCGCTTTTGCGCCGGCGCGCCCGGCACTGTGCTATTATGCTCTGCATCAGGCAAGAGGAGATAGCGATGACAGGATGGTGAGCCATGGAGCAGACCAAAACCGCGACCCGGGACTATCTTTCCTATTCCGAAACGCCGTGGAAACTGTGGGAGGTCCTCTACGCCCGCCGCTCCCATCGCAAGTACCTGCCGGGCGAATACGACCAGGCGTTCTTTGCATCCCTCGGGGAGGTGGTGAGCCTGGCGCTCTCCACCCGGGGTGCAGCGGAGGGCGGTATCACGGTGGTCTCAGACACGGGACGGGTGGAGAGGATAAAGAAAAGGATACATAAAGGGACACAGGGAAAGATCAACCTCTGGCTGAACCGCTCCCCCGTGGCGGGGTTTCTGGTGCTGGCGGTCCCACGCGCCGACGCCAAGGGCGACCGTCCGCGCGAGCTGCCCCTTGTTGCTATGGCGGCCGAGGACGTGGTGCTCTGGCTGACCGAGGCGGGCCTGGGCACTTGCTGGGTGGGAGGGCTGAACCAGCGCGAGGTGGGGGAGACGTTGGGGTTCGGCAGGGAGACCTACGTCGCGGCGGTGATCCCCTTCGGCAAACCCAAGCCGCGGGTCAGGGCGGCGGACATGGACCACCTGCTCTACCTGCAGATATCCCGGAAACGCAAGCCGCTGGAGGCCATCGCCTATCTCGAGACCATGGACAACCCTTACAGCGTGCGGGAGCTGGCGAGGGAGCCTTTCTCCGCTTCCGAGACCCAGGACGTGGCGGGATTGCTGAGAGAGATGGGGAAAAAGCGCCAAAGCGACCCCGGCGTTCCCCTTGACCTGGCCCTGGATGCCTGTTTCGAGGCCGCGCGCATCGCGCCCAGCGCCGGGAACACCCAGCAATGGCATTTCATCGGTGTCAGGCGGGAGGGGACTTTGCGGGAACTGGCTCTTGCCTGCGGCGCCGCCGGAGATTGGAGGGCCGCCGTGGTGGGGGCCGCCGAGCCGGACCGCTCCTACCTCTACGAGATGCTCGAGAAGCCCTTCTGGATGATAGACCTCCCCATCGCCCTTTCGCAGATGTCCCTCATGGCCGCCTCCATGGGGCTGGCGGTGGAGGTATGCGTGAGCGATATCGACGAGGCAGCGGCGAACGCCGTGGTCGCTCTACGGCCCCCGCTGCGCACGGTAGGCGTGGTGGGGGTCAGGTCTTGAATTTTGCATACCGCGGTATCTCCGCAAATCCTTTCGCCAGACATGGCCTTCTAACAGCAGCAATATAGTATGATACCATAATATGGAAGGATAGATGCAAGACCTGACTCCTATTCCGGTCTTATCTCGGTGATGAGCATGGCGGTGACTTTGCCGCCCGCTTAACCGAGCGCTATCCACTCGCCGTCATCCTCTTGCCCCCGACTCCTTGGAGAAGAAGCAAAGACAAGCCAAGCGGCTTGCTCAAGGGCTTACGGGCATTCATTTATCCCGCGGCGATTTGTGTGAATTACGCTTTGACTATATAATTTCAGCGTTGCCGGCCGAACGGGATAAGGAGGGAAGATGCGCAGGAAAGGATTTATCGCCCTGTTGGTACTCGCTCTTGCAACCGCGCTGGTAGTCGGCCTCATGGCGGCGGGTTGCGGCGAGAAGAAAGAGGAGACGAAAGGGGAGGAGAAGAAGGAGGCTACCGTCACCACCATTCAGAAAGGCAAGCTGCTCATGGGCAGCGACACCACCTACCCGCCCTTCGAGTCCATTGGGGATGACGGCAAGCCGGAAGGGTTCGATGTCGATATCGCCAATGAGCTCGCCAAGCGGCTCGGCCTGGAACTCGAGATCATAAGCACCGCATGGGACGGCATCATCCCGGGGTTGAAGGCCGACAAGTACGACATCATCATGTCCGCCATGACCATCACCGACGAGCGGCTGGAGGAGATCGACTTCAGCGACCCCTACATCGACTCCAACCAGTCCATCGCAGTAAAGAAGGGCAATACGGAGATCAAGGGCGAGGCCGACCTCGCGGGCAAGGTGGTGGGGGTCCAGGTAGATACCACCGGCCAGTTCACCGCGGAGAAGATCCCGGGCATCAAGGAGATCCGCAAGTACGATACCATCATCCTCGCCTTCCAGGAGCTGGAGCTGGGGAGAATCGACGCCATCCTCAACGACTACCCTGTCAACGCCTACATGAGCAAGATGCGCGGCCAGACCGAGGTGGTGGCCACCATCAAGACCGACGAGCAGTACGGCATCGGCATCCGCAAGGGCAACGACCAGCTCAAGAAGGCCATCGATAAAGCGCTGGCGGAGATGAAAAAAGACGGCAGCTACGACAAGATCTTCGAGAAGTGGTTCGGGGAGAAATAGAAAAGAGCGCCGAACCCCACCATGTCTTGATGCCCAGTTTTGTGGCCCGCGCGCGAAGGCGTGCGGGCCTTTTGCCTTGAAAGGAGGTGTCGGGGATAAACGGAAGGCTAAAGGTCATATTATGGACGGTCGGCATCTTGGCGGCTGTGGCGCTGGTCGTCTTCCTGGCGGTTTTCTTCACCAGGTTCGAGGCCGGCAAGAAGTTCGTGGACGAGTTCTTTAACTGGCAGATCTTCAAGAAGACCATGCCGTATGTGGCGAGAGGCCTCTGGGTGACCATAAGACTCGCCGTGATCTCGGAGATCTGCATACTGGCCGCCGGCCTAATGGTGGCCCTGGTGAGGATATCCAGGGTCAAGCCGTTCCGTTTCGTTGCCGCAGTGTATATCGACGTCATAAGGGGGATGCCGCTTCTGCTGCAGATCTTCATCGTCTATTTCGGCCTTGCTTACATGGGGCTCAACCTAAGCCAGTTCGTTGCGGGGGTCATCGCCCTCACCATCTGCTACGCGGCGTATGAGGCGGAGATATTCCGCGCCGGCATAGAGTCCATACACAAGGGGCAGATGGAGGCGGCAAGATCCCTTGGGATGGGATACCTGAAGGCTATGCGCTACATCATCCTGCCCCAGGCGATAAGAAACGTCATCCCGCCGCTCTCCAACGAGTTCATAGCGTTGCTCAAGGACACCGCCCTGGTAGCCACCATCGGGCTGGCGGAGGTCTTTTTCCGCGGCAGGGAGATGATGGGGAAATACGCCAGCGTTACCCCTCTCATGGGCGCGGCCCTATGCTACCTCATCATCACCCTTCCCTTGATGAGGCTGGTACAGTACATGACCACCCGACTCTCCATGAAGGATTGAGGCTGGGGAGGCGTGTGCCCTGGACCGGGGGTTTGGCCGCAAGATGAGGGAGGGCTCTCAGTAAAGGCATAACTTGCGCGCGTCCGAGCGCGGGACGACTTTCGTGCCCGGGGCGCGATATGGGTTAATATGGTCTTGAGAAAACGGTATCGGCAGGACGAGGATGGGATCCCGGGAGGGGCGCTTGAGCGCAGAATACATGGTGGAGATCGTCGATCTCCACAAGCGGTTCGGTTTCCATGAGGTGCTCAAGGGGGTCAACCTCAAGGTGAGGCCCTCGGAGGTGCTGGTGATCGTGGGACCCAGCGGTTCCGGCAAGAGCACCATGCTGCGCTGCGTGAACGGGCTCGAGCATGCCACCAGCGGTCATATATATATCGAGGGCGTGGACATCACCGACCACAAGGTGGACATAAACGCCATGCGGCAGAGAGTGGGGATCGTCTTCCAGAGCTTCAACCTCTTTCCCCACCTCACCACCCTGCGCAACGTCACCCTCGCCCCCATTAAGGTCAGGAAGATGGACGCTGCGGAGGCGGAGGATAAGGCCCTCCGCCTGCTGGAGAGGGTAGGGCTGAAGGAAAAGGCCTCGGCCTACCCGGCCCACCTCTCCGGCGGGCAGCAGCAGAGGGTGGCCATCGCGCGTGCCTTGGCCATGGATCCCGACCTTATGCTCTTCGACGAGGTGACCTCGGCCCTCGACCCCGAGCTGGTCAAGGAGGTCCTGGACGTGATGAAGGACCTGGCCCGCGAGGGCATGACCATGATGGTGGTGACCCATGAGATGGGCTTCGCCAAAGAGGTAGGGGACCGCCTCATCTTCATGGACGACGGCAACATCGTGGAGGAGGGCCAACCAGAGGCAATATTTACCAACCCGCAAAGCCCCCGCGCCATCGACTTCTTCTCCAAAATCCTCTGATGGGGTCAGGTCTTGTATTTTGCATACCGCGGTATCTCAACATTATTTTAAGATAGACGTGGCCTCCTGCCAGCGACAATATAATATGATACCATAATATGGCAGGCTAGATGCAAGACCTGACCCCTATTCCGGTCTTATCTCCGTGATGAGCATGGCGGCGAGCATGATCGCGCAGCCCAACCACCCGCGCCAGGATAGCCTCTCTGCAAGCAGGAGGATACCGAAGAGGACGGAGAACACCGGCTCCATGATCAAAACCACCGACGTGCGCACCGGTGAGAGCGCCCTCTGGGCCCAGGCCTGCACGAAGAAAGCCACGGCGGAGGCGAGGATGCCGCATACGGCGATGGTCATCCACACGAACGAAGCGGTGGGGAAGGTGAAGCCCTCGAAAAACAGCCCTGACACGGTGTGAAGGATGGCCACCACCCCCATCTGCACCAGGGTGAGTAGCACCAAATCGTGGCGCTGTACGAAGCGGTCCATGCAGATGATGTGCAGGGAGTAGGTGAAGGCGCATCCCAGGACCAAGGCGTCCCCGAGGTTGATGCCCTGTCCAGGCTGCAGAGATAGGAGGGCAAGCCCGACGGTGGCCAGGGACACGGATACGATGGAACGTACCCCCGGGCGTTTACGCAGCAAAACGACGGATAGTATGGGAACGAATACCACGAAAAGCCCGGTGATAAAGCCCGCGTTACCGGCCGAGGTGTATTTAAGTCCTATGGTCTGCAGGGAGTAGGCGCCGTAGAGAAAAATCCCGAGCAGAAGCCCGGCCGCGAGCGTTCCCCGGTCCAGGTCTCTCAACCTGCGCACGGATACGGCCAGCATCACCAGGAAGGCCAACGCGAAGCGATAAGCCATGAAGACGAAAGGCGAGACCTCCTCCAGGCTCCGCTTTACCAGGGAGAAGGTGAGCCCCCATACCACGGTAACGGCGATGAGGGCAAGCTCCGCCTGTCTCTCCCGTGAAATGAGAGCCCGTACTTTTCGCATCGCCTTCACCTCTACATTATCGCGGCGCGCTCTTATCCGGCCTCGATCACGCGGTCAGAATCGCCGGCTGCTTCAGATATCTCCGGCATGCGATGGCCTCCCCGCTCCCGTCCTATCATAGGCGCGCAGGCTTTAGGCTACACTGCCGGCGACTTACACCGAGGCATGCCGCAGCCTCTTGGGCGCGAAGGCTTGAGCGCATTTTTGACGCGGCACCATGCAATGGAGGACACAGCGTAGCGCGGCCTTCAAGCTGGCTATGAACCTCCATCAAGGGGAGGGCGTACTCACCAGCTTGAGTCGGCGACGCTGTTGCCCCGTAAACATCAGGGTGCCGAAGCGCCTGCTGTAGTATATATGGGCCTTGGGCATAGAGGCGAGTAACCTCTACATGATGAGCAGCAACATGGTGACGGAAACTCGACTCTATAACCAGCAGCAAAGCCCGCCTCAGCCGCGGGAGTCGAGATAGGAGCGGTAACCGGCCATGGCGCTGACGGCGCGGCAGGCGGATTCCACGTCGCGGAAAACGATGGGATTGCATCCATCCCTGCCCGGCGTGTCCTGCATCTCGATGCTGGTGGCGATATACAAGGGTACCTGCAGCTCGTGCATGAGCGTGTTCAGCTCTCCGTAGAAGCCCATAAAATGCTGGTCCATCACGTTCCAGACCGCGGAGATGTCCATACCCCGCTCGCTCTGCGACGCCTCGGCCTCTCCCTTGCGGCGGGGGGCCCCTATCCATAGGAACATAACCGCATCGACCTCACCGCTCTTCATGAGGATCTCGATCACCGGCTTGAGGATGGTGAAGTCGAGACCCGCTACCAGGTCCACCGGGTTTCCGGGCACCCACCAGTCGGGAAGCAACTCCTCGAGCTTGCTCAAGGTTTCTCCTGAAAGCGTGGCCACCTCCAGGCCGATCTCGGTGCAGAAGTCGCATGCGATGACCCCCAGGCCCCCTCCGCCGGTGATGATGCCCACGCGCTTGCCGCGGGGCAGGGGACGGTTGACGAAGGCCGCCGCGGTAACCCCCGCCTCCTCTATAGAGTATGTGAGCGTGATGCCGGCCTGGCGGCAGGCTGCCTCGAACAGCTTCTCCCTCACGGCCATGGCGCCGGTATGGGACCTCGCCGCGGATATCCCCGATCGGGTCCTGCCGCCCTTGAGCGCCACGATGGGCTTGCTCCTGGTGACGGAGCGCGCGTACTCCAGGAAGCGGCGGCCGTCGGGGATGCCCTCGATGTAGGACACGATGACCTCGGTGTCGGGGTCCTCCGCGAGGTAAGCGTAATATTCCTCGGTGGATATGTCGGCCTCGTTTCCACTGGAAACCGCCTTAGAGATCCCCAGGCCCGCGTTCACTGCATGCCCGATAAGCATGTTGAGGATGTTGCCGCTCTGTGCGACGTAGCCTATCTTTCCCGGTGCGGGATGGAAGAGTATGGGCATCCAGGGATAGAGGCGGTTCTTGGGGCAGCAGATGCCCTGGCAATTAGGCCCGACGAGGACCATGCCCGCATCTCGCGCCATTCTCACCATCTCGGTCTCCATCCTGGCGCCCTCCTCACCGAGCTCCTTGAACCCAGCCGTGATCACCAGCCCCGCCTTCACTCCTTTATGGACGCATTCCTCGAGGGAGCTCAAGACCTGGCGTGCAGGCACCGTGAACACCGCTAGGTCGATGTCCCCGGGGATATCGCGCACCGACGCATAGGCGCGCAGCCCTAGTATGGTGTCGCGATTGGGGTTCACCGGAAAGACCTCTCCTTCATATCCCCCCGTGAGCAGGTTGTTCAAGATGAGGAAACCCCACTTGCGGATGCTTTCCGTGGCGCCGATGAAGGCTATGGAGCGGGGGTTGAACGCGAAATCAAGGTTTTTCAATCTCTGGTCCATGGCTATGCCTCACTCCTCGTTTACTGCGTTTCTTACTCTTATGTTGTGTCTGCGTTCAGCAGCCGTTTCATGGTCTCCGGGCGAAATGTTCGTAAAGCCCTTGACCCATCTCCGGCGACCGCCGTTGTCGATATCGTCGCAAGATCAGAATATATATTACTCCTTTTGCTATCGCCTATACGAAGTACGGAAAGCCCGGGTTAACAGCCGCATGTGCCTCATGTTCTTTCTCTTCCGCATAATCCCGTTATGTGGTGATAAACAGCGCCCCTGACGCTCCTGTGCTCGGCGGCAAGGGGGATGAGGAGATCGGCGTGAGGGTGCGGTGATGAACGCCGCCCATGCCGTTCCTCCCCACAAATTGAAAAAAATTTTCACATCGCCCTTTTTCATTTGTCCTCCGCCGGCTTTATCCACACCGCTCCTCCGCACAAACGGAAAAATCCCCGTAATTCGTTCGTTTATATGGTTGACTTTATGGTAGCATATAATTATAGTAATGACATGTCAGTACCATAAAGGCTCCGCACCCGTTTCCCCTAAGGAAAGCCAGGGGGCATAAGCGGAACTGAGGTGGAAAAGAGCAGAGAGCAGCCGGAGAAGGAGGTAAGAATGGAAGTCAGCGAGAACATCAGCGTGAAAGAGTACTTCGAGGAAGTGGTGCCCAAGATGGTCGAGGAGCAACTCTCCGGGACCAGCATCACGGGCATGGAGGGCACGGTCTTCACGGTGGAGTTCGACATCAAGGGAGACCAGAACTACGTGTACGGCATTACCGTCAAGGACGCTAAGGATCTGGAGGTAAAGGAGGGTTCCCTCGACAGCCCCATGATCAAGGTGGAGATAGACGAGGATACCTGGCGCAAGGCGGTGACCGGCAAGATGGAAGGCGCCATGGATATGTTTACGGACATGGGACAGAACGCCAACCGCAAGCGTTATGACACCCTGAATTCCACCAAGGGCACCATGAACGTGGAACTGGGCATGCCCGACGGCTCCACCGTGCCTCTGAAGGTGGTCTTCAACGGAGCCTCTTCTCCCGAAGTGACCTTCAAGATAGGCCTCGAGGACTGGGCCCTCATGCAGAAGGGGGAGCTCGCCGGCCCCACCGCTTTCATGACCGGCAAGCTCAAGATAGAGGGGGACATGCCCTTCGCCATGTCCCTGGGCAACCTGATGATGTAACCCTCCTGAGCGGGGCGAAAGACCCGATAGGGCGACCTCGCAAGGGCGAACCCAGCCGGGGCGGGACGTGGGCGTCCCGCCCCGGTCGCTTTTCAGAGGCGGCATTGCCGGCGCAAAGGTTTAAAATGGGTTGACGGCCTAGCGGGGAAAGGCGATGCTGATGCAGGGATATTTCGTCGGGTTCGATATCGGTACCGGAGGGTGCAAAAGCGTCCTCGTCTCCGGCGAAGGCGAGCTCATAGCATCGGCGTTTCATCCCTACCCTTTAAACCATCCCCGACTCGGATGGGCGGAGCAGGATGCGCAGGACTGGTGGAAGGCGGTATGCGCCTGCACGCGCGGGATGCTGCTGGAATGCGCCGTTGATCCGGCTAAGGTGGCGGGCGTGGGTTTCGCGGGGCAGATGCTTGGGGTAGTGCCCGTGGACGCGGCCGCCTGTCCCCTACGGCCGGCGATCATCTGGCTGGACAACCGCGCCGAGAAGCAGGCCGCATCCATAATCCGTCGCTTCGGGGGCAGGAAAGCCATAACACGCCTGGCAGGGGCGGCGCCCTCCGGCAAGGATGTGGTATGCAAGCTGGCGTGGTTGAAGGAGAACGAGCCCGAGCTATACAAGCGCACCCGCTGTTTCCTTGACGCCACGGGTTTCCTGGTGGGACGCGCCACCGGACGCTTGGTCATGGACCATACCGGAGCGGGAGGAACGGGCATTCTCAACCCGCGCAAGCGGGAATGGTCCGGTCTTTACGCCACGGTCCTTGGCCTGGACCTCGAGAAGATGCCGCCCCTTCGTTCAAGCATAGAGGTGGTGGGCGGCCTTAAGCAGGACGCAGCGGAGGAAATGGGGCTGCTTCCCGGCACGCCGGTCATAGCGGGAATGGCGGACATCCCGGCTGCGGCCACGGGCTCGGGAGCGCTGAGGGATGGAGATGGCCACATCAACCTCGGTACCTCGAGCTGGCTTTGCCTTTCGGTACGGAAAAAGGTCAACCTGGGAAAGAACGGCATAGCCACGGTGGTCTCGCCTGACCCCGAGATGTTCCTGCTCATCGGGGAGTCGGAGACGGCGGGGGTTTGCCTGGAATGGTTTGCCAGGGAGATGGCCGTTGCCATGCCTCGCGATGGCGACGTGGGAGGAGCGGAGTATTTCCGCCGCCTCGATGCCGTTGCGGCGGAGGTGGAGCCGGGCGCGGGACGCCTGCTCTTCACTCCCTGGATGTTCGGGGAAAGGGCGCCGGTGCCCGATACCATGGTCCGCGCCGCCTTCGTCAACCTGGGGATCAGGCACGGTTGGGAGCACATGTTGAGGGCGGTTTACGAGGGAGTCGCCTTTAATCTCAGGTGGCTTACGGATATCGCCGCCTCGGCGAGATATCCCTGCGAAACCCTGCGGGCCATTGGGGGCGGTGCAGCCAGCGACGTATGGATGCAGATAGTGGCGGACATCATCGGCAGGCGGATAGAGGCGGTGAGCAATCCCCGGGAGGCGGGGGCCATGGGCTGCGCCCTTGCCGCGGCGGTGGCGACGGGCGCCATACCTTTTTTCAAGGCTATCAGGGAAGTGGTGCGGATCAGGAGGGTTTTCGAGCCGGACCCTGGCAAGGTCGAGGTATATGACGAACTATACAGGGTCTTCCGCCGCATCTATTCCCGGCTGGCCGGAGCTTGCCGCCGGCTGAACTCCGGCCTCTCCTGCGGGACGGGTTAAAGTTGAAGGTGATGCTGACCGCATGGGGTACCTCCATTCGGTGCACGAGGGTGAATGTCCATTCCGTTCGCATCGCCGATATATGGGTCATGGCATGATATCTAAATGGAAGTAAGAATAGAGTCATATTGCCGATGGTGCCTGACGCACTAGGCCCTCACGGGGGCTTGATTTTCCGGGGAGGGGATGATGCAGGAGAAAAGCCGGGCAAAGATAATCGCCTGCGCGACGGTGGCGGAGGAGCTCAAGCTCATGGGGGTGGAAGAGGACCAGCTCGTGGAGCTGGAGTTCGGCCTACATAACCGTCCGGAGTCGCTCCACGAGGCGCTGCAGGAAAGGATAGATTCCATCAGCGGAGAGGGAGACATAATCCTGGGCTACGGCCTCTGTTCCAACGCTGCGGTGGGCCTTTCCTCGCCCACGCGTCGCCTAATCATCCCTCGCGTCGACGACTGCATAGCCCTATTCCTCGGATCGCGGATGGAGCACCTTCGCCGGCTGCGGGAGGAGCCCGGCACCTATTTTCTCACCAAGGGATGGATAAAAGCTGCGGAGCTCCCCATAGCCGAGTACGAGAGGCTGGTGAGCAGGTACGGTGAGGAAAAGGCCCTACGTGTAGCCAAGGCCATGCTTGCGAACTACAAGCGCCTGGTGCTCATCAATACCGGCAACTACCGGCTGGAGGAGTACCGCGCCGCCGCCATGTCCATGGCGGAGACCTTGGGTTTGCGGTACGAGGAGATACCGGGCTCTACGCGTCTCCTGCGCATGATGCTGGACGGCGAATGGAACTCCGAGTTCGTGGTAGTCGATCCCGGCGTGAAGACATCCCTTGGCATGTTTCTGCAATAACGGCACGGGATAGCAGCGAGAAAGCCGTGCCCCGTATCGTTGTTTCGGAAAAAAGGTTGTTGTAATATTATTAGCGCGCTTGATTGTGAACGAGCCCGCTTAGCTCAGTTGGTAGAGCACATCCATGGTAAGGATGGGGTCAGCAGTTCGAGTCTGCTAGCGGGCTCCATCGATTCAAAAAGCGTGGCGGTGTAGCTCAGCTGGTAAGAGCGCGCGGTTCATACCCGCGAGGTCAGAGGTTCAAGTCCTCTCACCGCTACCAGCCGTTCACGGGGGGATCCCGTTAGCATAGAGGAGCATAGGGCAAGAGCGGACGTGCTCGAGCCGAATGATGCGATATCCCCGCCTGGCGCTTGACGGTCGGGCGGGGTAGTTTCGTAATGGCCGGCCTCCCGCGGGCGGCAAGGCCGGGTGGCGGTGTTGTTGATGGTGATGGTTCCGGGCGGGGGAAGGCCGGGACGAGACGGATGAGGGATGGAGGAATGTCAAAATGGCCAAGAAGAAATTCGAGAGGACCAAGCCGCACGTGAACGTGGGCACCATCGGCCACGTGGACCACGGCAAGACCACCCTGACCTCGGCCATCACCATGTGCCTGGCCAACCAGGGCCAGGACGTGGAGGTGCGGTCCTTCGACTCCATAGACAACGCCCCCGAGGAGAAGGAGCGAGGCATCACCATCGCCATCGCCCACGTGGAGTACCAGACCGACAAGCGCCACTACGCCCACGTGGACTGCCCCGGGCACGCCGACTACATCAAGAACATGATCACCGGCGCCGCCCAGATGGACGGGGCCATCCTGGTGGTGTCGGCCGCCGACGGCCCCATGCCCCAGACCCGCGAGCACATCCTTTTGGCCCGCCAGGTGGGGGTGCCCGCCATGGTGGTGTTCTTGAACAAGGCGGATATGGTGGACGACCCCGAGCTGCTGGAGCTGGTGGAGATGGAGGTGCGTGAGCTCCTGACCGAGTACGAGTTCCCCGGGGACGAGATCCCGGTGGTGGCGGGCTCGGCCCTCAAGGCCATGGAGTGCGGCTGCGGCAAGCGCGAGTGCGAGGCCTGCTCCGCCATCATGGAGCTCATGGACGCCGTGGACGAATACATCCCCACCCCCGCCCGCGACGTGGACAAGCCCTTCCTTCTGGCCATCGAGGACGTCTTCTCCATCACCGGCCGCGGCACCGTGGTCACCGGCCGCATCGAGCGGGGGGCCATCCACACCGGGGACGAGGTGGAGATCGTGGGCATCCGCCCCACCCAGAAGACGGTGGTCACCGGGGTGGAGATGTTCCGAAAGATCCTAGACGAGGGCCAGGCGGGGGACAACGTGGGGCTTCTACTGCGCGGCATAGGCAGAAAAGACGTGGAGCGCGGCCAGGTGGTGGCCAAGCCCGGCTCCATCACCCCCCACGTCTCCTTCAAGGCCCAGGTATACGTGCTCTCCAAGGAGGAGGGAGGCCGCCACACCCCCTTCTTCTCCGGTTACCGCCCCCAGTTCTACTTCCGCACCACCGACGTCACCGGCACCGTCACCCTCCCCGAGGGGGTGGAGATGGTCATGCCCGGCGACAACACCGAGATGGCCATCGAGCTCATCTCCCCCATCGCCATGGAGGAGGGCCTGCGCTTCGCCATCCGCGAGGGCGGCCGCACCGTGGGCGCCGGCAGGGTGACGGCGATCGTGAAGTAGGGGCGGCAAGAGAGCGGCGTTGATCGACGTCCCATCGCACGCGCTCCAGGCCGGGAGCCCGGTGACGCCGCGCAGGAGCGGTCGCTCCAAAGGCGAGGCCGGAGGAGGGCGGCAGCGAGAATGGAGGCTGTAGGTTGGCCAAGCAGAGACAGAAGATAAGGATTAGGCTCAAGGCTTACGATCACGAGGTGATCGACCGTTCGGCCAAGCAGATCGTGGAGACGGTGAGGCGCACGGGAGCGTCCATAGCGGGGCCGGTTCCCCTGCCCACGGAGAAGCACGTGTACTGCGTCATCCGCTCCCCCCACGTGAACAAGGATTCGCGGGAGCACTTCGAGATGCGGGTGCACAAGCGGCTCATAGACATCATGGAGCCGACGCCGAAAACGGTGGATTCGCTCATGCGCATGGATCTACCGGCCGGGGTGGATATCGAGATAAAGCTGTGATCGCTAATGGCCGCGGCGGAAGCGGAAGCCGCGCCGTCGAGAGGTGGACAAATTGAAGGGAATCATCGGTAGGAAAATAGCCATGACCCAGGTCTTCAACGAGGACGGGAAGGTGATTCCCGTCACCATGGTGGAGGCGGGACCCTGCCTGGTAACGCAGATAAAGACGGTGGAAAAGGAAGGATACGACGCGCTGCAGCTGGGGTTCTTGAAGGTCAAGGAGAAGAAGCTCAACCGACCGCAACGCGGCCATTTCCAGAGCAAAGACCAGGAGCCGCGCCGTCACCTCGCGGAAGTGCGCGTCGAGGACCCCTCCGCCTACCGCGTGGGGCAGGAGATAAGGGTGGAGATTTTCTCCAAGGGAGACCGCGTGGACATCACCGGCAGGTCGCGCGGAAAGGGATACGCGGGCGTTATCAAGCGCCACAACTTCGGTGGGGGGCCGGGATCGCACGGGGCGCACTTCCACCGCGCTCCCGGCGCCATAGGGGCCTGCGCCACCCCCTCGCGCGTGTTCAAGGGTTCACGCATGCCCGGGCGTATGGGTGGGGAGCGCGTAACCGCCCTTAATCTCGAGGTGGTGGGCGTAAAGCCCGAGCGCAACCTGCTCCTGGTGAAGGGAAGCGTTCCCGGTCCCGATGGCGGCATCCTGGTCATACGCGAGTCCGTGAAAGCGCGCAAGAAGGCCAAGAAAAAGGCGCATGTCCTGACCTGATGGATGGGAAGTAGATATGAAGACGGTACCGGTCTACGACACGGAAGGTAACAAGAAGGGCGAGGCGCAGCTCAAGGACTATTATTTCGGCTGCGAGATAAACGTTCCCGTCATGCACCTGGTGGTGCGCCGCCAGCTGGCTTGCGCGCGCCGGGGCACGGCATCGACCAAGCCGCGCAGCAAGGTGAGCGGCGGAGGGCGCAAGCCGTGGCGGCAGAAAGGCACGGGAAGGGCGAGGGCAGGCTCCATTCGCTCTCCTCTCTGGAGGGGAGGCGGCACGGTGCACGGGCCGCAGCCGCGCGATCACGGCTTCAAGGTGAATCGCAAGGTCCGGAAGCTCGCCCTGCGTTCGGCGCTGAGCGTGCGCGCGAGCGAGGACCGGGTCATGGTTCTCGAGGACTTCAGCTTCAGCGAGCCCAGGACCAAGGCGGCGGCCGCCATCCTCAAGGCGCTGGGAGTGGAGGATTACGCGCTCCTGGTGCTGGCGGAAGAGGACGAGAACGTGGTCAAGTCCATGCGGAACCTCCCGTCCGTGGAGGTGGTGCGCTTGGAGCACCTGAACACCTACGACGTGCTCGCCAACGACCGCGTCATCTTCACCCGCTCGTCCCTCGAAAAACTGCAGGAAGGGGTGGAAGATGAAGGATCCGCATGATGTGATCATCCGGCCGATCATCTCGGAGAAGAGCTACACGCTCATCGACCAGAACAAGTACACCTTCGAGGTGCACCCCAAGGCTCACAAGACGGAGGTGCGCAAGGCGGTGGAGGAGATCTTCAACGTCAAGGTCACCGGGGTGAACACCATAAAGGTGCCCCCTAAGCCCAAGCGACAGGGGTGGACGGCCGGAAAGACGGCGGCGCGCAAGAAAGCCGTGGTGACCCTGGCCCCGGGACACAGTATAGAGTTCTTCGAGGGCCCGCTGGGTTGACGAGGAAGAGGATGGTAGAAGATGAGCATCAAGAGATATAAGCCGACCTCGCCGGGAAGGCGTTTCGCCTCCGTCTCAGATTTCTCCGAGATAACCAAGAAGGAGCCGGAGAAGACCCTTCTCGCTCCCATCAACTACAAGGCGGGCCGCAACAACAAGGGCAGGATAACCACTCGCCACAAGGGCGGCAGGAACAAGCGCAAGTACCGCGTCATCGATTTCAAGCGTGACAAGGACAACGTCCCCGCCAAGGTGGCCGCTATAGAGTACGACCCCAACCGCAGCGCGCGCATCGCCCTGCTGCACTACGAGGATGGAGAGAAGCGCTACATCCTGGCGCCCCTCAAGCTCAAGGTGGGGGACCGGGTGATGTCGGGCCCTGAGGCCGACATCAAGCCGGGCAACGCCCTGCCGCTCTATGCCATCCCCACCGGCACCACCATACATAATATAGAGTTGAAGCCGGGGGCGGGCGGGAAGATGGTGCGCTCGGCGGGAGGCGCGGCACAGCTCATGGCCAAGGAGGGCGGTTTTGCCCACGTGCGTCTGCCCTCCAGCGAGGTGCGCCTGGTGAACATCAATTGCCGCGCCACCATCGGCCAGGTGGGGAACGTGGAGCACGAGCTGCTCTCCGAGGGCAAAGCGGGACGCGGGCGCTGGAAGGGAAGGCGCCCCACGGTGCGCGGAACGGTGATGAACCCCGTGGACCATCCCCATGGCGGCGGCGAGGGCAAGAGCTCGGCGGGACGCCACCCTGTGACCCCGTGGGGGAAGCCGACGTTGGGATATCGTACACGCAAGAAGAACAAGCCGTCCAACAAATATATCGTGCGTCGCCGTAAGAGCTGAGGGAAAGGAAGGTAGCCTTGGGCAGGTCGCTGAAAAAAGGCCCCTTTATCGACGAGAAGCTCTACTTCAAGATAGAGGAACTGAACCGGCGCAACGAGAAGCGGGTGGTGAAGACCTGGTCGCGCCGCTCCACCATCTTTCCGGAGATGGTAGGGCATACCATAGCCGTCCACGACGGCAAAAGGCATGTGCCGGTGTACGTGACCGAGAACATGGTCGGGCACAAGCTGGGAGAGTTCGCCCCCACGCGCCGACGCACCAAGCACGGCCATGCCCACGAGCGCACCACCCGTTTGAAGTGAGCGTTGACGGTCTAGGAGCAGGCAGGAGAGAAGCATGGCGGAAGCAGCAGAAGAGGGCGTAAGGGTACGCGCGGTTGCGCGCTACGTGCGCGTGTCGCCCTACAAGGCCAGGCAGATCGCGGATCTCATCCGCGGCAAGGACCTGGAGGAAGCCCGTTACATAACCAATTACTCCAACCGGGCCGCCGCTCGCCTGGTGGGGAAGGTCCTGGAGTCGGCGGTGGCCAACGCGGAGAACAACAACGGCCTGCGCGCCGAGGACCTGATGGTGGTCAACTGCTATGTGGACGAGGGCCCGACCTTGAAGCGCTGGCGGCCGCGAGCCAGGGGAATGGCCAACCGCATCCGCAAGCGCACCAGCCACATCACGGTCATCGTGGGCGAGCGCGAGGCGGGCGAGAAGGGCGGGCGCCGCGCGCGCAGGCGTCCGGCGAAGCGAAGGAAAGGATGAGAGCGTGGGTCAGAAGGTCCATCCCTACGGTTTTCGCCTGGGAGTGATATACGACTGGAAGTCGCGCTGGTTCGCGAGCCGCGGCTACGCCGACCTCCTGCAGGAAGACCTCGCCATACGGCGTTACGTCAGGCATCACATGCGGAGGGCGGCCATCTCGCGGGTGGAGATCGAAAGGACCAGCAAGCGGGTAAAAGTGGACATCTTCACCGCCAGGCCCGGCATCGTCATCGGACGAAAAGGGGCGGAGGTGGACCGCATAAAACGCGACCTCGCACGCATGACCGACAAGGAAGTGCAGGTGAACATACAGGAGATAAACTACCCCGAGCTGGACGCTTACCTGGTGGCTCAGAACATCGCCGAGCAGCTTGAGGGCAGGGTTTCCTTCCGCCGCGCCATGAAGAGGTCGGTGCAGAACGCCATGCGGGCGGGGGCCAAGGGCATCAAGGTCTCCTGCGCGGGAAGGCTGGGCGGGGCGGAGATGGCCCGCACGGAATGGTACCGGGAGGGGCGCGTCCCCCTGCAGACGCTGCGCGCGGACATCGACTACGGCTATTACGAGGCCCGAACCACCATGGGGGTTATCGGGGTAAAGGTCTGGATCTACAAGGGAGATATTGCGGGGCCCGATCGCAAGCCCAGGGAGAAGGCCACGGCGGAAGAGGCCGCCCCTGCGTCGCTTCCCGAGAAAGAGGCGCTGTATGCCCTGGAGACGGAGACAGATGAGGCAGCGGCGGAGGCCGAAAGTGCCGAGCCGGCCGCGGCGGCGGACGATGCCGCGAGGGAAGCGAAAGAGGACGAGGAGGTCTGAGGACCCATGTTGATGCCGCGCAAGTTCAAGCACAGAAAAGTGCAGAGGGGCCGCATGAAGGGTCGCTCCAAGGGCGGGACCCAGGTGCACTTCGGGGAATACGGCCTGCAGGCGCTGGAGCCTTCCTGGGTGACGGCGCGGCAGATCGAGGCCGCCAGGGTGGCCATAACCAGGCACGTCAAGAGGAGCGGGAAGGTATGGATCAACATCTTCCCCGACAAGCCCATATCCAAGAAGCCCGCCGAGACGCGCATGGGAAGCGGTAAGGGCAACCCCGACCACTGGGTGGCGGTGGTGAAGCCGGGCCGGGTGATGTTCGAGCTCTCGGGCGTCCCGGAACACACCGCCGCGGAGGCCATGCGCAGGGCCGCGCACAAGATGCCCATGAAGTGCCGTTTCGTGAAGCGGGAGACGATGGGTGGTGAGTGAGGTGAAAGCCAGGGAACTGCGCGATTACTCCTACGAGGAGTTGTTGCAGAAACTCAAGGAGGCCAAGGAGGAGCTGTTCAACCTGCGCTTCCAGGCCGCAACCGGACAGCTGGACAACACCAGCAGGATCCTTGAGACCAGGAAGGACATAGCGCGTATTTGCACGGTGATCAGGGAGCGCGAGCTGCGCGAGGAAGCGTCCTGAGAGGCTGAGGAAGAAGGGAAAGCGAGCACATGGCGGAGAGGACCAGCCGCAGGAAAGTAAGGGTGGGCACGGTGGTCTCGGACAAGATGGACAAGACCATCGTGGTCAAGGTGGAGACCCGCATGCCTCACCCCCTTTACGGCAAGATCGTGCGCCGCAGCAAGAAGTACACCGCGCACGACGAGGAGAACCAGTGCCGGGTCGGAGACCTGGTGCGCATCATGGAGACCAGGCCCCTCTCGCGCACCAAGCGCTGGCGCCTGGTGGAGATCGTGGAAAAGGCGGAGTAGCGGTCCAGGGCCGCGATTCGGAGGAAGAAGATGATACAGGCGGAATCGCGAGTGAGAATCGCCGACAACACCGGCGCGCGTGAGCTGCTGGTGATCAAGGTCCTCGGCGGGAGCAAGCGCCGCTACGCCTACGTGGGGGACATCGTGGTGGGGACGGTGAAATCCGCCACCCCGGGTGGGGCGGTGAAGAAGGGCGACGTGGTGAAGGCGGTGGTGGTGCGCACCAAGAAGGAGCGCCGCAGGCAGGACGGATCCTATATCAAGTTCGACGAGAACGCGGTGGTGCTCATCAACGAGGCCAAGGATCCGCGCGGGACGCGTATTTTCGGCCCGGTGGCCAGGGAGCTGAGGGAAAAGAAGTTCATGAAGATAATCTCGCTGGCCCCGGAAGTGCTCTAGGGGCGGTGAAGGAGAACATAAAATGGCTGGAAGCATGAAGATAAAGAGAGGCGACAAAGTGGAGGTGCTCACGGGAAAGTACCGCGGCAAGCAGGGCAAGGTCCTGAGGAGCATTCCCGAAAGACGCATGGTCATCGTAGAGGGGGTCAACCTGGTGAAGAAGCATCAGCGCCCGAGCCAGGAGAACCCTCAGGGCGGGATAGCCACCAAGGAGGCACCCATTCATGTCTCCAACGTCGCCCTGGTATGCGCTTCCTGCGAGCGCGTAGTGAGGGTAGGCTACCGCTTCGACGGAGAGGGAGTGAAGAGGCGGGTGTGCCGCAAGTGCGGCGCAGACCTCGAGTAGGAGAAGTCAAAGTGGCCAAGGAAGGGAATACGGTGCCCAGGTTAAAGGAAAAATACCGCCGGGAGGTGCTTCCGGCGCTCAAGGAAAGGTTCGGTTACCGCAACGACATGCAAGTGCCGCGCCTGGAGAAGATCGTGGTGAACATGGGGGTGGGGGAGGGTGCCCACGATCCCAAGGCCATCGACGGGGCCATGAAGGACCTGGCGGTGATCACGGGGCAGAAGGCGAAGCTCAACCGCGCCCGCAGGTCGGTGGCGGGCTTTAAGCTGCGCACCGGCATGTCCGTGGGCTGTAAGGTGACCCTGCGGGGGGACCGCATGTACGAGTTCCTTGACCGGTTGGTCTCTCTGGCCATACCGCGGGTGAGGGACTTCCGCGGCCTCAACCCCAAGTCCTTCGACGGCAGGGGCAATTACAACATGGGGCTTGACGAGCAATTGGTCTTCCCGGAGATAGACTACGACGACATAGACCGAGTTCGGGGTATGGACATCACCATCGTGACCACGGCATCGACGGACGAGGAGGGGTTGGCCCTGCTGGAGGCCATGGGCATGCCCTTCCGCGCCAGGAAATAAGGAGAGGCGGCATGGCAAAGAAATCGCTCATAGCCAAGCAGAAGAGACCTCCCAAGTTCAGCACCCGGGCCTACTACCGTTGCAGGCGGTGCGGGCGTCCGCGCGGGTATTTCCGCAAGTTCGAGCTGTGCCGCGTCTGCCTGCGCGAGCTGGTGCACGAGGGCGAGGTTCCGGGAATAACCAAGTCCAGCTGGTAAGGAGGCGGACAGACGATGACCATGACCGAT
Source organism: Candidatus Solincola daggyaiensis (assembly GCA_015711825.1). Lineage (GTDB taxonomy): Bacteria > Actinomycetota > Geothermincolia > Geothermincolales > RBG-13-55-18 > Solincola_B > Solincola_B daggyaiensis. The sequence goes on along the minus strand of JACVJD010000001.1, from coordinate 42,915 downwards.
CCCATAGCGGATATGCTTACCCGCATCAGGAACGCCAGCACTGCCAGACACGAGACGGTGGAGATGCCCTATTCCGGCATCAAGCGTTCCATCGCGGAGATACTCAAGAGAGAGGGTTTTATCTCCGATTTCGAGGTGGTCAAGGGGGAGAGTTACGATAGCCTCAGGTTGACCCTGAAATACGGTCCCAACCGCGAGCAACTCATCAACGGCATCAAACGCATCAGCAAGCCGGGGCTGCGCGTGTACAGCAAGAGGACGGAGCTTCCGCGCGTCCTGGGAGGGCTGGGCATCGCCATCATCTCCACCTCGAGGGGAGTGATCACCGACCGCGAGGCGCGCGAGCTGAACGTGGGGGGAGAGGTCATAGCATACGTGTGGTAGGAAGAGAAGCGGAGGTTGGAGTTGTCAAGGATCGGCAGAATGCCCATAGCCGTCCCAGCGGGGACGGAGGTCAGGATAGAGGGCAGTAAGGTGACGGTGAAGGGCCCGAAGGGAGAGCTCACGCGCGAGTTCCACCCCGACATGATCATAGAGATGGAGGAGGACAAGCTGCTGGTGAAACGTCCCTCGGACACGGGCTTCCACCGCTCCCTGCACGGCCTCACGCGCTCACTCCTGGCCAACATGGTGGAGGGCGTGACCAACGGTTTCGAGAAAAACCTGGAGATCCACGGCGTCGGTTTCCGCGCGGTGGCGAAAGACCGCGATATAGAGCTGAGCCTCGGTTTCTCGCACCCGGTGCTGGTCAAGGCGCCGGAGGGGCTGGAGTTCGAGGTGGTAACGCCTACCAAGCTGCGCATCAAGGGCATAGACAAGCAGCAGGTGGGACAGATGGCGGCGAAGATCAGGGCGTTACGCAAGCCCGATCCCTACAAGGGCAAGGGAGTGCGCTACGCGGGCGAGCTGATCAGGCGTAAGGCCGGGAAGACCTCCGTATAGGATGGCTGACGGGGTCCTGAGAGAGTGAAGGCAAGATGAAAAAGGAGCATGCTCGACAGGCGGGAAGAGCGCGCCGGCACAGGCGGGTGCGTAAAAAGATAAGCGGGGTGCCGGAGCGCCCCAGGCTGTCCGTTTTCCGCAGCAACCGCCATATCTACGCGCAGGTGATCGACGACGTCGCCGGCCATACGCTGGCCAGCGCCTGCTCGCTGGAGAAGGGCCTGGACCTCGACGGCAAGAGCAAGACGGAGGTGGCGAGGGAGATCGGCCGCTTGGTGGCGGCCCGAGCCCGCGAGAAGGGAGTGCAGAAAGTCGTCTTCGAGCGCGGCGGCAACCTCTATCACGGAAGGGTCAAGGCCCTGGCCGAGGGCGCGCGGGAAGGCGGCCTGGAGTTTTAAACATGGAGAGCAAGAGATGATGCGCGGAGGTTGCAGATGCCCAAGATAGACCCGACCGTCCTGGAGCTGGAGGAAAGAGTCATCGACATAAACCGCGTGGCCAAGGTGGTGAAGGGCGGCCGCAGGTTCAGCTTCACCGCCCTGGTGGTGGTCGGGGACAAGGCCGGCGTGGTGGGATACGGATACGGCAAGGCGCGCGAGGTCCCGCTGGCCATCCAGAAGGGCGTCGAGAGGGCGAAGCGGAACCTCTTCAAGGTCCCCACGCGGGGAACCACCATTCCGTACCAGGTGGTGGGACAATACGAGTCCTCACGGGTGCTGCTCAAGCCGGCAAGCGAGGGCACGGGAGTGATCGCGGGCGGACCGGTGCGCGCGGTGATGGAGCTCTCGGGGGTGCAGGACGTGCTTACCAAGGCCTACGGATCGCGTAACCCCGTGAACGTGGTCAAAGCGACGGTGCAGGGGCTCAAGACCATCAGCCGCACGCGCGAGGTGGCGAGGATGAGGATAGCGCAGGCACGCAGGGCCGAGAAGGCGGTGGAGGAATGAGCGCGGAGGAAAGCAGGCTGCGTATTACCCTGGTGCGCAGCCCCATCGGAAGACAGCTCCGGCAGAAGCGCACCGTGCGCGCCCTGGGGCTCAAGAGGCTCAACCACTCGGTGGAGCAGAGGGAGACCCCGGAGATAATGGGGATGATCGACAAGGTAAGACACCTGGTGAAAGTGGAGCGCCTGGGGGAGTAAGGATGCCCGGCCCAGGTGGTTCGGGCGCGGAGGCTGAGAGGTAAAAACGGGAGAGACGCCATGACCTTCAAGATAAACGATCTCAGGCCGGCTGAGGGATCGACCCATGCTCCCAAACGCGTGGGGAGGGGGAGGTCCTCCGGGCACGGCAAGACCAGCGGACGGGGCATGAAGGGGCAGAAGGCGCGAGGCAAGACCCGCATCGGGTTCGAGGGCGGGCAGATGCCCCTGCAGCGCCGGGTGCCCAAGCTGCGCGGCTTCAAGCCGCGGGCGAAGAAGGAATTCCAACTCGTGAACGTGGAGGCGCTCAACGCCTTTTCCGACGGGGACGTGGTCACCCCGGAGTCCCTGGTGGAGAGGGGGATGATACGCAAGCCGGACAAGGACGTAAAGATCCTGGGGAGAGGGGAACTCGAGCGCAGGCTCACGGTGAGGGCGCACGCTTTCACCCGGGGAGCGGTGGCGAAGATCGAGGCCTCCGGAGGAAGCGTAGAGGTGGTATAGCTTGCTCCGTACCTTCCGCAACATCTTCAAGGTAGCGGACCTGCGCCGCAAGATACTGTTCACCCTTCTGGTCATCCTCCTTTACCGCCTGGGGAGCGCCATACCCTCCCCCGGCGTCAACACCCAGGCCCTCAGCAAGCTGGTGGAGGAGGGAGGGATCCTCGGTTTCCTCAACTTTTTCTCCGGCGGCGCCCTGGCGCAACTGGCCATCTTCGGGCTGGGCATCATGCCCTATATCACCTCCGCCATCATCATGGAGATGCTGGTGGCGGTGATCCCCAAGCTCAAGGAATGGCAGGAGGAAGGGGAGTCCGGCAGGAGGAAGATAACCCAGGTGACGCGCTATCTAACCTTGGGGCTGGCCCTCATGCAATCCATCGGGCTGGTGTACACCTTTTCGCGGCAGGACGTCGAAGGCACGCCCATCGTGCAGTTCACGTGGCTCAAGGGCATAGTGATAGTGGTGACCCTGACGGCGGGCATGGCCCTGCTGATGTGGTTCGGGGAGCTGATCACGGAGCGGGGCATCGGCAACGGCATGTCCATCCTCATCTTCACCTCCATCATCGCCCGCGTCCCGGCGGAGTTCAAAACCCTCATCACCCAGACCGACCTGCGTTACGGCAGCATCGTCTACGGCCTCATCATCAGCACGGTGATGTCGCTGGGGGTGATTGTCGCCGTGATCTACCTCGACCAGGGGGAGAGGCGCATCCCCGTGCAGTACGCCAAGCAGATACGGGGCAGGCGCATGACCATGGGAGGGACCACCTACATCCCGCTGAAGATAAACACCTCGGGAGTCATCCCCATCATCTTCGCCTCCTCGGTGATCTTCTTCCCCACCATGCTGGCTCAGTTCATCCCCGGCCTGACGGGTTTCGCGGAAAGCCTTTCGCGGGGATGGCTCTACTTCGTCCTCTATACCGGCATGATCATCTTCTTCGCCTACTTCTATACCTACATCGTGTTCGATCCCTACACCCAGGCGGAGCACTTGAAAAAATACGGCGCCTTCGTGCCGGGAATCAGGCCGGGCACTCCCACGGCGGTGTATTTCGGCAAGGTGATAAACCGCATCACCCTGCCCGGCTCCATCGCCCTGGCTTGCATAGCGCTGCTGCCGGCGGTGATGTTCTACTTCTTCGGCACCAGGGAGATACCCTTCGGGGGGGCCGCCATCATGATCATCGTCGGCGTGGCCCTGGAGACCATGAAGCAGATCGAGGCGCAGCTCCAGATGCGGCATTATGAGGGCTTCCTGAGGTAAAGGACGAGGATAGGGGGAGGTTTGCGCATGAACCTGGTGTTGCTGGGGCCGCCGGGGGCGGGGAAGGGCACGCAGGCGGAGAGGATAAGCGCCCTCTATGGGGTGCCGCACATATCCACCGGGGACATTTTCCGGGACAACCTCAAGCGCGGCACGGTGCTGGGCCGCAGGGCCAAGGAGTACATGGACCGCGGGGAGCTGGTCCCCGACGAGGTGGTCATCGGCATAGTGCGCGACCGGCTTGCGAAGCCCGACTGCGAAAAGGGTTTCATCCTGGACGGGTTCCCGCGCACCGCCGCCCAGGCGGACGCCCTCAAGGCCATGCTGGCGGATTTAGGCAAGGCCATCGACCATGTGCTCAACGTGCAGGTGCCGGAGGAGGCGGTGGTGGAAAGGCTCACCGCGCGTCGCACCTGTCGCTCATGCGGCAAGGTCTATCACCTGGTGTTCGACCCGCCGGCGAAAGAGGACACCTGCGACGCCTGCGGCGGAGAGCTTTACTGTCGCGACGACGACAAGGAGGAGACGGTGCGCGCCCGCCTGCGTGAATACGAGGACAAGACCAGCCCCCTTATCGCCTATTACGAGGGCGAGGGCCTGTTGAGAAACATAAACGGCGCCGCGGAGATGGACGAGGTCCTGCGGGCGATACGAGACATCATAGAAGCATAGGGGTCGGGCCTTGCCTTTTCCTTGCTCCGGTGCGGAATGGTTTGAAGAGAATGCGCGCCGCAGGGCGTGTCGCATCGTGCATCATCCGGCGAGTGGTTGTATGCGGGAACGAGACCCGAACCCTTTTTAAGATGATCATCAGGAAATCTCGCGAGGAGATAGCGAAGATGCGAGAGGCGGGCCGCGTGGTGGCGGGCGTCCTGGAGATGCTGGAGGAGCATATCAAACCGGGCACGAGGACGGAAACCCTTAACGAGCTGGCGGATGGATATATAAGGAAGCGGGGAGGGACGCCCTCTTTCCTGGGTTACCGGGGGTTTCCCGCCTCCATCTGCACCTCCGTAAACAACGTGGTGGTGCACGGCATACCGGGGCGAGAGCGCTTGAGGGAAGGCGACATCGTCGGTGTGGACGTGGGAGTGATCCTGGACGGATATCACGCCGACGCCGCGCGCACCTACGCGGTGGGCGAGATAAGCGGCGTGGCCAGGAAGCTCATGGAGGTCACGGAGGAAGCACTGGAGGCCGGCATCAGGGCTTGCAGGCGGGGCAACCGCCTGGGAGACGTTTCCAATGCCATCCAGCGCGCCGTCGAGTCCGGGGGTTTCTCCGTGGTGGTGCAGTTCGTGGGCCACGGCATAGGGAAGGAGATGCACGAGGAGCCGCAGATACCGAACTTCGGTCCTGCCGGCCGGGGGCCGCTGCTCGAGGCAGGCATGACCTTCGCGCTTGAGCCCATGGTCAACGAGGGAAGCTATGAAGTGGAGGTGGACGAGGGGGACGGATGGACGGTGCGTACCGTGGACGGCACCCTCTCCGCGCATTTCGAGCATACCGTAGCGGTGACCGAGGAGGGGCCGGTGGTTTTGACCGTACCATGATGGTATTGGACTAGAAAGGGATGTTTTGCTAGTATATGAATTCTGGTGCGAAAAATAAAGGCGCGCCTTCCGTGAGGGGAAGTAAGCGCGAGGAGAGTGAGGATTGGCCAGGAAAGAAGGCGCCGTAGAGGTCGAGGGAACGGTGATCGAACCGCTCCCCAACGCTATGTTCAAGGTGGAGCTGGCCAACGGACACAAGATACTGGCGCACATTTCCGGCAAGATGAGGATGCACTACATACGCATCCTGCCCGGCGACAAGGTGGTGGTGGAGATATCTCCCTACGACCTCACGCGGGGACGCATAGTGTACAGGTACAAATGAGCGGTAAGGACGGGAAAGGTCGCGTCGAAGATGAAGGTCAGAGCCTCGGTGAAGAAGATGTGCGACAAGTGCAAAATAATCCGTCGCCACGGCAAAGTGCTGGTGATCTGCCAGAACCCGCGCCACAAGCAGCGGCAGGGATAAACACGAGGAGGTAGGCTGATTTGGCACGCATAGCAGGCGTTGATCTACCGAGGGATAAAAGGGTGGAGATAGCGCTTACCTACATCTACGGGGTTGGGAGGTCCACCTCGAAATCCATCCTGCAGAATTGCCGCATCGATCCCAACACCAAGGTGCGCAACCTCACCGACGAGGAGGTGGTGCGCCTGCGTAGTTATATAGACCAGAACCTCAAAGTGGAGGGTGACCTGAGGCGCGAGGTAGCCCAGAACATCAAGCGCAAGATGGAGATCGGGTGCTACCAGGGACTGCGCCACCGCGTGGGCTTGCCGGTGCGCGGGCAGCGCACCCACACCAACGCACGCACCCGCAAGGGTCCGCGCAAGACGGTGGGGGTCAAGAGAAAGAAGAAATAACTTGCGCCTGACAACGGCGTCGTGACTTGACAGGAGGTTGAGATTTGGCCAGGCCTGCGAGGGGAAGAGGAAGAGGTAAGAGGAAAGAGAAGAAGACGGTCCTGCATGGTGAGGCGCATATAAAGTCCACCTTCAACAACACCATCATCACCATCACGGACAAGAACGGCGACACCCTGACCTGGAGCAGCTCGGGCACGGTGGGATTCAAGGGTTCGCGCAAGAGCACCCCCTTCGCCGCCCAGCAGGCGGCGGAGAACGTGGCCAGACGGGCGGCGCAGGAGTTCGGCATGAAAAGGGTCGACGTCTTCGTCAAGGGACCGGGGTCGGGGCGCGAGACCGCCATCAGGACCCTGCAGGCCAACGGCCTCGAGGTGGCCAGTATAACCGACGAGACGCCGCAGCCGCACAACGGTTGCCGTCCCAAGAAAAGAAGAAGAGTATAGAGGGGCGAGGAGATGGCGAGGAACACCGATCCGTCGTGTAAGCAGTGCCGCAGGGAAGGCGAGAAACTCTTCCTCAAAGGGCCGCGTTGCGAGAGCGACAAATGCGCCATGGAAAGAAGACCCTACCCGCCCGGCGAACACGGGCGCGGCAGGATAAAGGAGACGGAGTACCTGCTGCAGTTGCGCGAGAAGCAGAAGGCGAAGCGCATCTACGGCGTGCTGGAGCGGCAGTTCCGCCGCTATTACGGCAAGGCGTCGCGTCAGCAGGGCATCACGGGCGAGAACCTGCTCTTCCTCCTGGAGACCAGGCTGGACAACGTGGTCTACCGCGGAGGACTGGCGACTTCGCGCAAGGACGCCAGGCAACTGGTCCGCCACGGGCACGTGACGGTAAACGGGCGCAAGGTGAACATCCCCTCCTACCAGTTGAAGGTGGGGGACGTGGTGGAGGTCAAGGAGAAGAGCAAGGATGCCGCGCGGGTCCTGCAAGCGGTGAAATACGCGGAGGGGCGACCGGTGATGTCGTGGCTGAAGGTGGACCACGACAAGCGGCGGGTGGAGATGACCGCGCAACCCAAACGCGAGGACATAGAGCTTCCGATAAAGGAACACCTCATCGTGGAGCTCTATTCAAAGTAAATATACGGGCAAGGCGGGTCCGCAAAGGCGGGCCGACATAAGGAGGGAACTGGTCTTGGTTCTTGAGATGCAGAAACCCCATGTCGTGGTGGACAAGCTCGAGGACTCCTACGGCAGGTTCATCGTTGAGCCCCTGGAAAGGGGGCTTGGGCATACCCTGGGGAACTCCATGCGACGCGTGCTCCTATCCTCCATACCGGGAGCGGCGATAACCTCGGTGCGTATTGAGGGGGTGGTGCACGAGTTCACCACCATCGAGGGAGTCAAAGAGGACACCATGGACATCATCCTCAACCTCAAGAGCGTGATCCTGAAGGTGGAGGGCGAGGGTTCCTACGCGCTTTATCTCGACGTCACGGGGCCGAAGACGGTGGTGGCGGGAGACATACAGGCGCCGGCGGAGGTGGAGATCGTAAACCCGGACCTCAAGATATGCACCTTAAACGGCAAGGGCAGGCTGAAAGCGGAGATGGTGGCGCGCAAGGGTCGCGGTTACGTGGCCGCGGAGCATCTCGGGGGCTATCGCGAGGTGGCCGGCACCATACCCTTGGACGCCATGTTCTCGCCCGTGGTGCGGGTAGCCTACCAGGTGGAGAACACCCGCGTCGGTCAGCGCACCGACTACGATCGCTTGATCCTGGAGGTCTATACCGACGGAAGCATCGATGCCCGGGAGGCGCTGGTGAAGGCCGCGCAGGTGCTTTCCGGACACATATCCATCTTCTCCTCCCTGGCGGAGGAGGAGATCGCGGATGAAGGCGGCATTTTCGGGCCTCCCGCTCCTTCGGGAGCCGGGAAGGAAATCCACCAGACCTCCATAGAGGAGCTGGAGCTTCCGGTGCGCGTGCTCAACTGCCTGCATCGCGGGGGCATAAGCACCCTGGGTCAGCTTATCGAGAAAACGGAGGACGACCTTCTGGCGCTGCGCAGCTTCGGAGCGCGCTCCATCGAGGATGTGAAGGAGAAGCTCGCCAAAAAGGGGCTTTCCCTGCGTTCCAAGGATGAGTAGAACAGCGGGCGCCGGCTGGAGAACGGATACGAGAGGTAACAGGCATGCCGCAACCGAAGAAAGGAAGAAGGCTGGGAGGAAGCGCCTCCCATCAGAAGGCCATACTGGCCAACCTGGCCAGGGCGATGATCGAACACGAGAAGATAGAGACCACGCAGGCCAAGGCGAAGGAGGTCCAGCCCCTGGTTGAAAAGCTGGTGGGGCTGGCCAAGCGCGGCGACCTTCACGCCCGGCGCCAGGCCCTTGCCATCATCCCCGACCGTGGTATAGTGCATAAGCTCTTCGACGAGATCGGGCCACGTTACCGGGATCGCGAGGGGGGCTACTGCCGGGTGGTGAAGACCGGCTACCGCAAAGGCGACGCAGCGCCCATGGCGGTCATCGAGTTCGTGTAATGCCTCCGCGCTGACCTGGCTGTCTGCGAGGAAGACTTCGGTCATCCGGCATGGCGGTCAATCGAGTCCGTCCAGCGCCTCCGCGCCCGTGGCCACCGCGTAACCGATCCACAGCGCTTTTTTATCCATGCAAGATCAAGGCGTGGAGGGCGTCGTGAGCAGCCGCTCCAGGCGCGCATGGGCGGAGTGCAGCCGGTTCTTGCGCTCCCGCAGATCCGCCAGGGCGGTTTCGAGATCCCTGCCCTCGCTGCTGAGTTGTTCCACCGCCCTCGCGATCCCTCCCTCGATGGTGTCCAGGGTTTCCCCGATCACGTCATCCACGGCGCAGATGAGGGCATTGACGCTTTTCTGCAGGCGGAGGTAAAAATCGTAGCGTACCCTTCCGCAATGGCGGTCGAAGAGCATGAGCAGATCCTCCTGCTTGCTCTTGCGCAACAGACGGTGGGACAGCTTTCTGGGAAGGGACCTCACCACGGTGCCGATGATCATCTCCAGATCGGAGGGCGGGTCGCCGAGGTGGAACCAGAACTCCCCCTCCTCGCTGAGATCGAGCTCCGCCTCCAGGGTGGGGAGGGAGATACCGAAGAGGTCTCCCGCGATCTCCAGTATGCGGTTGGAGATGGCGTTGGCCTTGTCGCGATACCTTCTCTCCATGAGCTTGAACTGCTCCGAGAGCCGCTCTTCCTCCACGAACCTCCACTCCGAGAAGGTCTCCCGGATCTCGTCCTGGATGAAACCCCCCAGCGCCGCCGCGAGTTCCGCGCCCGAAAGGTGCTTGTTTTCCTCGAAGAAGGAATGGTAGCGGCGCAGGAGGGGGTCAGTGGCCTGCGCCTTGAAGGCAGCCACGTCCGCGTCCAGGACCTCGGTTACCAGGTGCTTGTGGTCTCCCTCGATGAGGTAGCGGATCTCCTCCCTCTCCCTGGCTATCACCTCCATCTGGCGGTGGAACTCCTCCACCCTCTCCTTGAGGTCCTCTAGGGGGTGGGAGAGGAGACCCGCCTCCAGCTCCATGGCGGCGATCTCGTCGTCGAGGAGCTTCTGGGCGTTCTTGATGCAGGTCTCGAGGAAAACCCAGCCTTTCTCGTTCATGAGGAACGATTCCAGGGCGGCGCAGAAACGCGGCAACCCGCTTTCCTCCAAGGAAGCCCCGTCGCCGCGCAACTGGGCCTCCAGGGCCTGCTTGGCCGAGAGGGGGTGGAGGTTGGCCTCTTCCCGGCCCAGGGCCTGGGAGATGACCTGTCCGCTGAAGGCCAGCGACTCCTCGCGATCCTCCGCTTCCAGGTAGTCGACCTTGTTCTGCACGAAAAAGATCTTGTGCACGTAGTTGCGTATGCGGTGCAGGAAATCCAGCTCCGAGCGGCTGACGGGGGGGTCGGCGGAGACCATGAACACCACCGCGTCCGCGTTCTCGAGATAGGAGTAGGCGGTCTCATCATTGTGGAGATATGTGGATCCCGTGCCGGGGGTGTCCACCAGGCACACGCCGTCCTTGAGGTAGCGGGAGGGGTAGCAGACCTCCACGCGCTTCACGCCGCGCCGGTTCTCGGGGTTCTCTTTTTCGGTTACGAAGGCGGGGATGTCCTCCAGGGCGATCTCCTCCCTGCGGCCGTCCAGGTAATGCACCTCGGCTCTCACCTCGTCGCCGTAGCGCAATACGGTGTTCACGGAGGTGAGGGGGACCACGGAGCTGGGAAGCACGCGTGCCCCGAGGAGGCTGTTGATGAAGGTGGTCTTCCCCCGCTTGAACTGCCCCATGACCACGATGTGGAAACGGTCGGAAAGCAGCTTTGCCTTAAGGGAGGCGAGACGGCGCAGAAACGTCTCCCGGTCGCCATGGCCCTCCTTTTCTTCCAGCTCCTCGATGAGGGTGAGGGCTTGCTCGTGCACTTCCTTGTAGCTGACCATCTTCCTTTCCTCCAATGAAAAAGCTCCTACCAACCGTGGTAGAAGCTATCAGCCGCGAACGGCGACACAGGCGAGCCTCATCGCCCGCGGGAGGGATGGGAGGCGGTGCCCCGTCCATCCTAACCCGCTGTTCCTACGAACTATCATTATACAACAACCGGCAACCGCGGCGAGGGTTCGCGTCTTCGCGATGCGCCGGGGGGCAGGGTCTCCTTTCCGGTCTCGGTGGGAAGGACGAAAAGGAAAGGAGAGGTGATAGAATCTTCGCATGGCGAACCATATGCTGGTGCTGGAATACGACGGGACCGCCTTTCACGGTTTTCAGTGGCAGCCGGGGTTGCCCACCATACAGGGCGCCCTGGAGGAGGCTCTGCGGAGGGTGGCGGTGCTGGAGGGACCGCTATACGCGGCGGGACGCACCGACGCCGGCGTGCATGCCAGGGGACAGGTGGTGAGCTTCCGCGCGCGCCTGAAGGTGGAGGAGGAGCGGCTGCCGAGCGCCCTGAACTCCCTGCTGCCCCCGGATATCGTGGTGCGGGAAGGCGGGGAGGCGCCTGATGATTTTCACGCCCGCAGGAGCGCCCTGGCCAGGGAGTATGCCTACTATGTCCAAGTAGGCGGCCCCCCCTCCCCCTTTATGCGCAGGTACGTTCACCATCACCGCGGGGCGCTTGACGAGGGGCGGATGCGGGAGGCGCTACGGGCCTTGACGGGGGTGCACGACTTCGCGGCCTTCTGCCGGCGGGAGGAGGGGAAGTCCACGCTGCGGGAGGTCCATGAGGCCGAGCTGGAAGCGGTGTGCGGGCTTCTGCGCATCAGGGTGAAGGCCGACGCCTTCGCCTGGATGATGATGCGCATGCTCTGCGGCGCGCTCCTGGAAGTGGGAAGGGGGAGGTGGGATGTGGAAGGCTTCCGCAAAGCCCTGGCGAGCGGGGAGCGTCCGCACCATGCTCCCACCTTGCCGCCGCGCGGCCTTTTCCTGGAGCGGGTGTACTATCCGGACCTGACGCGGAAAGACCCCGCGGGATAGTTGCCTCCCGGGCAAACCCTTCCTCGGGGATGCTCCGTCAACCGTCGGGTTGCGGCGGGGATCGAGTGCGTAAAAGGCCGGCGTGAGGGCGGTTTACGGGGCGGAGCTCGCCCGCGATCCTCGCAGGCGGAGGAGCGGCGTTGCGCTCGCGGTCGACCGCAGCGAAAAGGGATCCCATCCATTTTCTGCCATGACCTTCGCCGGCATCCAGGTGGTCGACGGGATACCGAAAACCTCTCTGGCATGGGATTGTCCTTCTGAGACGGCCAACCGGGTCGGCTTAGCCTGGGGAGATGCGCAAAGCCGCTCTCCTGCCGGGACAACGCCCGCCTTCCTTCAACGGCCTCCTTCCTCCTCCGGGCGCGGAAGGGAGATGTCGGGGGCGCCGAGGTCGTAGGGTTCCAGGGTGGCGAGGAGGCGGTAGCGCAGCAGGTTCTCGGCCGCGTCGTAACCCAGCGTCTCCAGCTGCAGAGAAAGGGGCGGCGAGGTGGTATCGGAGACCCAAAGCCGCAGGGAGAGCTCGAAGCGCAGGGAGGAGAAATATGACCAGGCTCCCGCGCTGAGAACGTCTTTGGCGATCCTCGGGTCAAGGCGCAGGAGGATGATTTTGCAAGGCATCCCTTCTCGTTCCATCTCCTCCTCCAGGGCGGCCGAATGGACGTGCTTCCCCAGCTCGGTGGCAAGCAGGGGATCGTATAGCGGGTTCAGGCTCGCCCCCGCATCGAGCTCTTTCCAGGCCCCGCTCTCCGCTTTGAAGGGGAGGCCGTCGCGCATCAGCAAGTCGAATTCCTCGTCGCCGGCGGGATTGTGACGCTTCACGCTGATCGTGAACCCCTCGGTGGTCCGCGCCCCTTCACAGCGCTCGTCCCCGTAAACCGTTTGCCCTGAGACCCCCACCCAGCTTTCCAGGTGCAGGCGGTAGCGAAAAGCGGGGGTCTGCGCCAGGCTCTGCAACGATTCTTCCGCCTTCCCGCGCAGCACGGCCTCTTCGCCGTCACGGGGTGCGCCGCATCCGGAGACGAGAGCCAGGATGGCGAGAAAGGACAGAGATGCGGAAAAGAATGGACGCAAACGGCTCATCGCGAGCGTATCACCGCCAGCACCTCGTCGCGTTTCTCCTCCATGAGCTCGCGGCTCTTGGCCTCCAGGTTCAGGCGCAGAAGCGGCTCGGTATTGGAGGGTCGGACGTTGAACCACCAGTCGTCGAACTCGACCGTGATGCCGTCCAGCCTGTCCACTTTGCCGTGTGAGTACACCCGGGCTATCTCCTCAAGCTTGCCCAGGATATCGTCCACGCGGCTGTTGATCTCCCCCGAGGCATGGTACTTCCTGAAGGGGGCGAGGATCTCGGACAGCGGCCTCCCCTCAAGGCTCACGATCTCGAGGATGAACATGGCGGCTATGAGACCGGAGTCGGCGCGGTAATTGTCGCGGAAATAGTAATGCCCGGAGTGCTCGCCGGCGAAGACGGCTCCCGTCTCCGCCATGGTCTGCTTGATAAAGGAGTGCCCCACCCTCTCGCGGATGGGTATGCCCCCGTAGGCGCGTATGGTCTCCGGCACCACCCAGCTGTTGATGCAGTTGTAGATGATCTTCTCGCCCGGGTTGGTCTCCAGTATGCGCCTGGCCACCATGGCGGTGGTGAGGGAGCCGCTGACGGGCTCCCCTTTGTCGTCCACCAGGAAGACGCGGTCGGCGTCGCCGTCGAAGGCCATTCCCAGGTCGCCCCCCGCCTCCAAGACCCATTGCGAGAGGAGGCGGATGTTCTCGGGGTTTATGGGGTCGGGCTGGTGGTGCGGGAAAGAGCCGTCGAGCTCGAAGCAGTGGGGCACCAGCTCGCAGGGAAGGTGCTCGAAGAGGGCCGGGAGTATCATCCCCGCCATGCCGTTGCCCGCGTCGGTAACCACCTTGAGGGGGCGCAGGGAGGAGGTGGAGATGAAGCCGAGCACATGCTTGACATAACTGTCCAGCATGTCGACCTCCTTGACCTTTCCCCTTGAGGAGGGACGCGGGAAGTCGCCCGCCAGGGTCAGGTCTCTTATCTCCGCGATGCCGGTGTCCATGCTTATGGGCGCCGCCTTGCGGCGGCAGAGCTTCAGCCCGTTGTATTGCTTGGGGTTGTGGGAGGCGGTGAACATGGCGCCGGGCATGTCGATGGCGCCTGAGGCGTAGTAGAGCATGTCGGTGGAGCAAAGGCCTATATCGGTGACCTCCGCTCCCTGGTCGGTGGCGCCGGCGATGAAGGCGCGGGAGAGGGCGGGAGAGGATAGCCGCATGTCTCTCCCGGTGACTATGCCCGGATCCCCCAGGAAGGTGACGAAGGCCCTGCCTATACGATAGGCGACCTCCTCGTCGATCTCCTCGGGGTATACCCCCCTCACGTCGTAGGCTTTGAATATCCCGGGATCCACCTCTTTCACGCCTGCCTCCTTTCATGCATGCTAGAATTCTACCATAGCGGAAAAGCGCATCGCGGGGTCTCGCATGCGCGGGAGGAATCGTTCGTGGCGGCGCGGCGTCGCGGCAACGGAGCCTAAAGAAACCGTCGCGCGTTCGGGAGGATATCGGGTGTCGGCTATCATGTAAGGGGGTTTCCATGCGGGAGCAAGTGAGCTTGGACGACGTGACGGCCCTGGGAGATATGGACCCGGGGGGAATGCTGGCGGCAATAGAGGACTTCCCTCGACAGTGCTCCGAGGCGCTTAACCTGGGCAGGGACGCTTCCCAGCTTCCGGAGGCGGAGGGCGTATCCAGGCTGGCCTTTGTGGGCATGGGAGGATCAGCCATCGGCGGCGATATCCTTAAGGCCTTGCTCGAGGACGTGGCGGGGATGCCCATGAGCGTGCATCGCTCTTACCGCCTACCCAGCCTGCTGGGACCCGATACCCTGGCGGTTTTCGTCAGTTACTCGGGCAACACCGAGGAGACCCTTTCCGCCCTGGACGACGCCGTTTACCTGGGATGCAGGGTGCTGGCGATAACCACGGGCGGAAAGCTCCTGGAGAGGGCGCGCGCCAACCGTTTTCCCGCCCTGGTGGTGCCGGGAGGGCTGCAGCCGAGGGCGGCCCTTGGATACCTTTCGCTTACGGCGGCGGCGGCCATGGAGAGGATGGGGCTTATACAGGGCTTCACCAAGGTTGCCCACGATACCGCGGAATCGCTGCGCCTCAAGGTGGAGGAATGGGGGCGGCTTAACCCGCTGGAGAGAAACTTCGCCAAGCAGCTGGCGTCGCGACTGCGAGGAAAAATCCCCGTCATCTACGGTGTGGAGGGTATATTGTCGGTGGCGGCCTACCGCTGGAAGTGCCAGTTCAACGAGAACTCCAAGGTGCCCGCCTTCTGCCACACCTTGCCGGAGATGAACCATAACGAGATCGTCGGCTGGCATGTGCCGGACGATCTCGCCGCAAGGGTGGAGGCCATCTTCCTGGCCGAGGAGGATGACGCCTCGAGGGTGGCGAAGAGGGTGGAGATAACCGCGGACATCTTGCGGGATAAGGTGGGAGGGGTGACGGTGCTGCGCGTGGGCGGAAGCACGCGCACGGAGCGTCTTTTCAGCGCCGTGCACCTGGGGGATTTCGTGAGCGCCTACCTGGCGGTGCTCAACGGCATCGACCCTACCCCGGTGGAGGTCATAACCTTGCTCAAGGAGCGCATGGCCTCGGAGAGCTGAGCGGGTCCACGTCAGGGTTTCGCTCCCCCGGTGCCCGCCCGACCGCGACCTCGTGCCGCGATTGGACACCAAAGGCGAGCTTGCCCTGCAATGGCCCCATTATCGCAGCGCCCCATGGTATATCTACCCGACAATGGAAGCGCCTGACCGGGTCCTGATCCCGGAGAGGCTCCGGCGGCGCGGCTTCAGCTTTAAGTGGAAACTAACGATTTCTTAACCGAAACATAACAGGCACCGCCTTTAATGGAAAAGGCAGGATGAAGGGCAAGCGGAGGGAAAGGAAGGCCGGATGGCGGTAAAACACCGAGAACGCGGGAGGACGCCGTTGGCGGTGCCGGCGGCAACCGCCCTCATGTTGGCATGCGCGCTCCTGCTGGCCTCCTGTGGTGGCGGGACGGAGCAAGGGCAACCCGCAGGAGATGCAGCGAAATATCCCCCGGGTACCAGCGAGGAGATGCTGGTCAAGACCACGGGAAGCGGTGCCGGGTCACCGCTGGACGGGGAAAAGGAGGCGGTGGAGAACACGGCGGTGGGCACGGTGGGTTCGCTGCGTGCCGCGGTGGAGCTGGCGGGGGTGCGGTTCACGGTAGTGGAGGCGAGACGTCCGGATTCCAACGCCGTAGTAGCGGGTGCGGGGCAACCCGAGGTGCAGGGTGATTACCTGGAGATAGAGCTTCTGGCGGAGAACGTCAGCGACGGCATCGTGGACCTTTCGGAGTTCTCCTTCCGGCTGTGGAGCCCGGGCATCGATGCCCGTTCCTACCAGGAGTATTACGGCTCCGATCCCAGGTTCGGGGAATACGTGTCCAACAACATGGTCTCCGTGGTTCTCCTGGATTACGCCACTCTGCAGCCGGCTTCACGCAAGCTCAAAGCGGGCGAGATCCTGGAGGGGGTTTTTCTCTTCTGCGACCTCAACCCCACCAGCGTGGCGCGTAACCGAGAGGTCGGCAAGGATTCCACCAATCTGGTGGTGCGCAAGCAACGGGGCGACGACGCCGGCGACGAGGCGGAGATAAACCTCGCCGCATACCCGGACTGAAGGCGGGGAGGCGGGCATGCGCGCGCTGAAAAGGGGTTTCAGGAGCTTCCGCCGTCATCCCGCCGCCAACCTGGTGGTGGTGTTGCTGCTGTTCGTCTGCCTGACCTTTTGCCTCTCCATGCTGGCGGTGAAGCTCGCGGCGGACAGTCAGACCGAGGCGGTGAAGGGAAGGATAGGCAACTACGGCGAGATCCGCTCCAGCTCCGGGTACATGATGTCCACCTTCGAGCGGGAGAGGGGCAAGAGCGAGGCGGAACGCGCACGCGAGGTCCGCGGCATGTCGGAGGAGGAGGAGCTGGAGGAGAGGGCGAAGACGCTGGTGCCGGAGGAGCTGGCGGACGCATTCTCTCGCCACCGCTATATCCTCACCTATGACAAGATCCTCACCGCCGGGGTCACCGTGCCGGGCATAAAGAACGTGGAGCTTTCCAGCATGCTCGACTTGAGCAAGGAGATAAAGGAGGGAGCGGCCGCTTCGGGCATCACCGAGCATACCTTCGTTTTCGAGGGCAATACCAACGGCGCATCCGCCTCGGAGTTCCTGAACGGGTCCAAGCGACTCATCGCCGGTAGCTTCTACACCTATGCCGACCACCTGGAGGCCAACCCCGTGGTGCTGGTGGAGAGGAACCTGGCGGACGAGAACGGGATCGAGGTAGGGGACACGGTAACGGCGCGGGTAAGCGGCGAGTCGGGCAAGAAGGCGGAGGTCAAGCTGGAGGTGGTGGGCATATACGAGACGGTGGAGGCGGAACGCCAGAGCCAGAAAGGCTCTTTCGCAACCTTCAACCCCGCGGGCAACAAGTTCTTTGCCCCCCTCTCGGTGGTGCAGACGCTCAACAAGACGCCGGGATACGTGGAGCTGGGATCGTATTATTTCGACAGCGTGGATCACACCGAGGAGCTAAGGGAGGCGTTCGCGGAGGCGAGGGGGGATTCCGACCGCTACGAGTTCGTCACCGACGAGGCCGACTACCGGTTGATCTCCGATCCCCTGGAAAAAGTGGGAAAGACCTCGCTCATAGGATTCGGGGGAGCGCTGGGCGCAAGCGCCCTCATTATCCTCTTGGCCATGGCCATCATCGTGGGGGGCCGCACCCGCGAGCTGGGGGTACTCAAGGCCATAGGGGCCACGGACCGCCAGGTGGTGACGCAATACGCCGTGGAGGTGCTCTGCATCTGCCTTGTCGCCATAGCACTGGCCACCTTGGCCACCGCCCTGGTCAGCCAGGGCATCGGAGACTGGCTGCTCTCGGGAAGCGAGAACGGCCGGGTGGTGGAGGAAGGGGAGGAGGCATCCGGGTACGCTGCCATGATGGCGCGGCTTACCGAGCGCAACCTCTACAAGGAAGGCGGGCTCTTCTCCCTTCCCGGCGGCGAGAAAGAGGAGGCGCAGTTGAACGTGGTCTACCAGGGGAGGATGCTCGCCTACGGCATCCTCATCCTGCTGGGGATAAGCCTGCTGGGGATGGCCATACCGGTGGCATGGATAAACCGCCTCGAGCCGGCCAGGGTCTTGAGCATGGAGTGAAGGAGGACATGGTGCCTGAGCCTATGGAGGATTATGGAAATAACCTCGGGGGTGTGGGCGGCGCCCTTCTTGAAGTGGCGGATGTTTCCAAGACTTTCCGCAGCAAGGCCGGCGAGGTCAGGGCGGTCGACGGGGTTTCCTTCACGGCGCAACAGGGGGAGGTGGTGGTGATAGTGGGGCCTTCGGGGTCCGGAAAAACCACCCTCTTATATATCCTGGGTTCGCTGGAGAAACCGGACCAGGGCAAGATCTTGGTCTCCGGTGAGGATATCTGCGCCCCAGGCGTGGATCTCATAGCCTACCGACGCAGGAGAGTAGGCTTCATTTTCCAGTTCTTCAACCTCGTGACCGCCCTTACCGCCTTGGAAAACGTCGCTTTACCCATGGATCTATCGGCCGTTCCCTCGGCAGAGCAGGAAAGGAGGGCGGTGGAGCTCCTGGAGCGCATGGGTATCGACCGCAGGTTGCAGCGCACCAGGGCCAACCGCTTGAGCGGGGGAGAAAAGCAGCGCGTAGCCATCGCCCGTGCCCTGGCCAACGACCCGCAGATCATCCTGGCAGACGAGCCCACGGGCAACCTGGACAGCGCCACCGGCGGTACGGTGGTGGATATCCTGGTGCGTCTGGCCCGCGAGGACGGCAGGTGCGTGCTCATCGTGACCCATGACGAGTCCATCCTGGGAGTGGCGGACCGCGCCTTTCATATGGCCGACGGCAGGCTGAGTCCCAGATAGGGACGGCTGCGGTGGGCTGCTTCATTTGCCTTGACAGGCAGGGAGCGCGCCTCTATCATTATTGTTTGTCGTGCAATGGATTGGACGGAGCAAAGCGCGCGAGGAGCATGAAGACCTATAGCGTTAAAAAGGCCGATATCACCAGGTCGTGGTTTTTGGTTGACGCCGAGGGCCTGGTCCTGGGTAGGCTGGCGGCGGAGCTGGCCAAGATCCTCCGCGGCAAGAACAAGCCCATCTTCACCACCCACATGGACGTGGGAGACCACGTGGTGGTGGTGAACGCCGATAAGGTCGTGCTCACCGGCAACAAGCTGCGGGATAAGGTGCACTATAGGCATTCGGGCTATCCCGGCGGGTTGAAGGAGACTCCCTACGAGGTCCTCCTCAAGGACAAGCCGGAGCTGGTGGTGGAGAAGGCGGTAAGGGGCATGCTTCCCAAGAACCGCCTTGGGAGGTCTATGCTCAAGAAGCTGCACGTGTACGCGGGCCCCGACCACCCACACCAGGCACAGAGGCCCGAAAGGATAGAACTGGCCGTGAAAGGCCGTTGAAAGGGCGGGTGAAGGGCTTGCCGCAACATCTGGGATATGGAACGGGAAGGCGCAAAGAGGCGGTGGCCAGGGTCTGGCTTTACCCCGGAGAGGGGGAGTTCTCCATAAACGGCAAGACCCTGGAGGAATATTTTCCCCGCCCGACCCTGCGTTACCAGATCATGCAGCCCCTGGAGGTGTCCGCGAGCACCGAGCGTTACCGTATCAAGGCCACCATCAAAGGAGGCGGCATCTCCGGGCAGGCGGGAGCGCTCAGCCACGGCATAGCCCGCGCCCTGGTTGACTGCGACGATACCCTTCGCACCGACCTCAAGAAGGCGGGGCTTCTGAGGCGTGACCCGCGCATGAAGGAGCGCAAGAAGTACGGATTGAAGAAAGCCCGTAAACGCCCGCAGTTCTCCAAGCGCTGACCCCCATCTTTATCCAACTCATACCCGATGAGTCCGGCGAGCGCCCTCGCGCCTTTACTCCCTTGCGGAGCGGGGTTTTTTAGGGATGGGGGTTGGCGTCGCGCGGAAGCCGCAACATGCGGGGATGAAAGCACCCGCGGGGCGCAAGTGAAACCGTCTCTATTGCGGTTGCATATGGCTTGCTGATTTGGACACCAAAAAAGGATGGCGCACTCTTGTCCGGCGGTAGATGAGGGCATGAAGGTAGATGGAGAACCCGCCGTATGCTCTAGCCGGAGAGCGCGGCGCCGGGTCTGGTCGGGAAAGAGGAGCGAGGACGGGCTTTTCTTGAAGGGCGGAAAGCGCGGGTGCTATAGTCCTGATATGGAAAAACGGGAGAGTGCCATGCGGGATACCGTTGAAGGGCGGCGGCTTTTCGGCACCGACGGGATAAGGGGCATAGCAAACCTGGAACTCACACCGGAGCTCGCCATGCGGGTGGGAAGCGCGGCGGTGGAGGCGCTGGCCTGCGGAAACCCTCACCCCTTCCTGGTCATCGGCCGGGATACGCGCATATCGGGCACTATGCTGGAGTCCGCCCTGGCAGCCGGGATATGCTCCCGAGGGGGTCGGGCGGAGTGCCTTGGGATCATCCCTACCCCGGCAGTGGCCTACCTTACGCGCAGGAAAGGCGCCGACGCGGGGGTGGTTATCTCCGCTTCCCACAACCCGGCGCGCGACAACGGCATAAAGTTCTTCCACCATAGCGGTTACAAGCTGCCCGACGAGATAGAGTGGACCATCGAGTCCCTGGTGCGCGGCGAGATGGGGGATGGTCGTCCGGACGGTGATCGTGTAGGCTGCGTATGCCACACCGGCGATGCGGAGGCGCTCTACCTGGAACATCTTTTGTCCGTTGCCGACCCCGACCTCTCGGGGATGAAGGTGGTGGTGGACTGCGCAAACGGCGCCGTTTACCGCCTTGCTCCCCGCCTCCTGAGCGAGCTGGGGGCGGAAGTGGTCGCCTTGGGTGTGGATCCGGACGGACTCAACATCAACTGCGCCTGCGGTTCAACCCGGCCGGAGGGCTTGCAGCGGGCGGTGGTGGAGGAGAGGGCGCACTTCGGTTTGGCCTTCGACGGAGACGCCGACCGCCTGCTGGCGGTGGACGAGACGGGGGCGCTGGTGGACGGCGACGTCATCATGGCTGCCTGCGCGATACACATGAAGGCGGAGGGCATCCTGAAAAAGAACGCCCTGGTAGCCACGGTCATGTCCAACCTGGGCTTTCACCGCGCCATGCGCAGGGAGGGTATAGAGGTCCATGTCGCTTCCGTTGGAGACCGTTTCGTGCTGGAGAGGATGCTGGAGCTGGACCTGAACCTGGGCGGGGAGCAATCGGGACATATCATATTCGCCGATCACGCCACCACCGGCGACGGGTTGGTGACGGCGCTGCAGTTGATGAAGGTGATAACGGAGAGCGGCGAAAGCCTCTCGTCCCTCGGGGGCATGGTGGAGCGTGTCCCCCAGGTCTTGATCAACGTGAAGGTGCGGGATAGGTCCGCCCTGGAGCACTCGCGCGAGGTATCGCGGGCGAGGCGCGATTGGGAGGAGCGCCTTTCCGACCAGGGACGCGTGTTGCTGCGCCCCTCGGGGACGGAGCCCCTGGTGAGGGTGATGGTGGAGGCCATGGATGCGGGGCTGGCGGAGGAGGCCGCGCAGACTCTGGCGGCGTTGATCGAGCGGGAGTTGGGATGAGATGTGCGGCATAATCGGTTACGTGGGATTCCGCCCCGTGAACGAGACCCTTTTCCGGGGTTTACGCCGCCTGGAGTACCGGGGATACGATTCCGCGGGGATCGCCGTACACGACGGGGAAAGGATCTCGCTGCTAAAACGCAGGGGCAACCTGGATAGCCTGGAGCCGCATCTTGAAGCGCTGCCCCGGGAAGCCTCCATGGGCATCGCCCATACCCGCTGGGCGACCCACGGCCATCCCACCACCGAGAACGCCCACCCCCATCTCGACTGCAGAGGGGAGATCGCGGTGGTGCACAACGGCATCATCGAGAACTTCCAGGAGTTGCGGGAGGAGTTGACCGCCAGGGGGCATCGCTTCCTTTCCCAGACCGACTCGGAGGTGGTGGCCCACCTGGTGGAGGAGGAATATCAAGGGGACCTCCTGGAGGCGGTAAGGAGGGCTTTGCGGAGGCTGGAGGGGGCCTATGCCCTGGTGGTCATGTCGTCACGCGAGCCTGGTGTGCTGGTGGGAGCACGCAAGGACAGCCCCCTGGTGCTGGGGTTGGGTGAGGGAGAGAACCTCCTGGCATCCGCCACCCCGGCGCTGCTTGACTGCACCCACCGCGCGCTCGCCTTGGAGAACGGTGAAATGGCAAAGGTTACCAGAGATACGTGGAGGCTCCTCGACCTCGCCGGCAGGCCGGTGGAACGCCGGCCTTTCGAGATCCCTTACGACGTCGCGGCGGTGGAGAAAGGCGGCTATGCCGATTTTATGCTCAAGGAGATATACGAGCAGCCGCAGGCGTGGAAGAACACCTTACGGGGACGCCTGGACAGGTCGGGGAGGCTGCGCATAGAGGAGCTGGAGGGACACGGCATAGACTTGAGCTCCATCCGGCGCATCATCTTCGTTTCCTGCGGCACCTCCTATCATGCCTCGCTGCTGGGACGCTACATCTTCGAGGCCTGGATGGATATCCCGGTGGAGGTGGATATCGCCTCCGAGTTCTATTACCGCGAGCCGCGGCTGGATCCCTCGT
The DNA here is from genome assembly GCA_015711825.1 of Candidatus Solincola daggyaiensis. Lineage (GTDB taxonomy): Bacteria > Actinomycetota > Geothermincolia > Geothermincolales > RBG-13-55-18 > Solincola_B > Solincola_B daggyaiensis. Next base: position 20,514 of record JACVJD010000001.1, on the reverse strand, counting down.
GCCTGGTGGTGGCGGTGAGCCAGTCCGGGGAGACCCTGGACACCATGGGGGCGGTGCGCTGGGCGGCGCGCTGCGGGGCCCCGTCCCTGTCCGTCGTCAACGTGGTCGGAAGCATGATGGCGCGGGAATCGGACGGGGTACTCTATACCCATGCCGGCCTGGAGATAGGGGTGGCGGCGACCAAGACCTTCATCGCACAGATGGCGGCGGTCTATCTCCTCGGCCTCTACCTGGGGCAGGAGAGGGGGCTTCTGGAGGAGGGCTTTGTGCGGGAGGTGTTCTCCTACCTGGAGAGCTTGACGGGCAGCATAGAGGAGGTGCTCGAGGACACGGAGGCCGTCGAGACCTGCGCTGAAAAGTACTGCCGCTGCGAGGATTTTCTATTCCTGGGTCGCAACATCAACTACCCCATGGCCATGGAGGCGGCGCTGAAGCTGAAGGAGATATCGTATATCCACGCCGAGGGCTACCCGGCGGGAGAGATGAAGCACGGTCCCATCGCCTTGCTCCATCCCGGTTTTCCGGTGGTGGCCCTCATTCCCAGCGACCCCATCTACGACAAGGTGCGTAACAACATCGAGGAGGTACGTGCCAGGCAGGCACCGGTGATCGCCATGGCCACCAGGGGCAACCATGAGGTGGGCGGTTTCAGCGACGAGGCGATCTTCGTCCCGGAGGTCAGGCCTCAGTTCAACCCCGTGGTGCTGGCGCCGGCCTTGCAGCTGCTCGCTTATCATATCGCCAAGATGCGGGGATGCAACGTGGACCAGCCGCGCAACCTGGCCAAGACGGTTACCGTGGAGTGAGGGAAAGCGCGAGTAGCGGGGACCGATGAGGTTCCCTGGCGTTTCTTCCCTGACGTGAGGGCCGCGGATGAAGGGGAACATGCGTATCCTGGGGATAGGGGTGGACCTGGTAGAAGTGGAGAGGATAGAGAGGGCCGTGGCGCGGCACGAGGGTTTCGTGCCGCGCCTTTTCACGCCGCGGGAGGAGGCGAGGTGCCGCGACTGTTCCCGACCCGCCCTGCGCTTCGCGACCTGTTTTGCCGCCAAAGAGGCCGCCGCCAAGGCGCTCGGGGTGGGGATGAAGGGGTTTTCTTGGCACGAGATCGAGCTGCTGAGGGAGGAGAGCGGCCGCCCCCGCTTGGAGCTCTCGGGGAAGGCGAGGGCTCTGGCCTCGAGCCTGGGGGTGTGCGATATCCTGGTGAGCATCTCTCATACCCGCGGCATGGTGGTGGCGGTGGCACAGGCACTTGGGGAGGAACCGTGAGAGTGGTCTTTCCGGACGAGATGGCCGCCCTCGACCGCGCGGCCATGCACTCGGGCATTCCCTCCCTCCAGCTCATGGAGCGGGCGGGAAAGCACGTGGCGGAGCAGGCGCGCGATATGGTGGGTTTGTGCGCAGGTAAAAGGGTGGTGGTGGTGGCGGGCAGGGGCAACAACGGGGGGGATGGATTGGTGGCCGCGCGCTATCTCTCAAGCTGGGGTGCGGAGACCTTGACCGTCATCCTGGGTGAGGCATCGGGGTTGAGACCGGACGCGGCGGTCAACCACCGGCGCCTGGTGGAAGCCGGCTGTGAAGTGGCGGGAGTGGAGGACGGTCTGCCTAGGCTTGCCGGAGAACGATTCGACCTGGCGATAGACGCGGTGTTCGGCATCGGCTTCCATGGGAAGGCTGAAGGCGAGCACGCCCGGGCCATCGAGGCCATAAACGGCGGCGGTGCCCCCGTGCTCGCGGTGGATGTGCCCTCCGGCATGGATGCGGCGACGGGGTCGGTGGAGGGTCCGGCGGTGAGGGCGGCGCGTACCGTTACCTTTGCGTGGCCCAAGGTGGGCCACTATCTCTTCCCCGGCGCGGAGCTGGTGGGAGAGCTGGTGGTGGTGGATATCGGCATTCCGGAAAGCCTGCTGGAAGCGGCGGTGAAGAGCGATATCGTTACCACGGAGGAGGCGGAGGTGGCGGCCATGCTTCCCCGCCGGCGCCCCGACGCCCATAAGGGCGAGTGCGGGCGCTTGCTGGTGGTGGCGGGAAGCGAGGGGATGACGGGAGCGGCGGCGCTTTGCGCGCGCTCCGCCATGCGGGCGGGCGCAGGCGTGGTTACCCTGGGCATACCACGCTCCCTCAACCCCGTGATGGAGGTCAAGCTCACCGAGGTCATGACCCTTCCCCTTCCGGAACAGGACGGCCACCTGGCGGAGGAAGCGCTGGAGGTCGTCCTGGAGAGGCTGGACGGATATGACGCCCTTGCCCTGGGTCCGGGGCTGGGAACCGCCGCCTCCACGGCGAGGGTGGTGGGGGAGCTGCTGCGACGGGCGCGGAAGCCCTTGGTGCTGGACGCTGACGGTATCAACTGCGCGGCGGCCCAGCCGGGAGCCCTTGAGGAAAGGGAGTGGCCGACCCTTATCACCCCACATCCCGGCGAACTGGGTCGTCTGCTGGGAATGGAGGCAAGGGAGGTGCAGCGATCGCGCCTGCAATGCGCCGCCAGAGCGGCGGAGATGTTCGGCTGCGCCGTGGCGCTCAAAGGGGCATATAGCCTCATCGCTTCTCCCCGGGAATCCTTGCACATCAACCCTTTTGCCCTCCCGGCCATGGCCACTGCGGGTAGTGGAGACGTGCTTACCGGCTGCGCGGCCGCCTTCCTCTCCCAGGGCCTGGATCCCGGGCGGGCCGGGATATGCGGGGTTTACGTGCACGCCAGGGCGGCGGAGCTGGCGGCCAACATGACGGGAGCGGTGGGTATGCTGGCGGGGGATATCGTCTCCCACCTCCCCCTGGCGCTGACCGGGTTGTGTAAAGAAGGGGAAAGGGGTGCGAAAAAGTGAAAGCGGTTCGCGATATCATGAGCGGTGAGGTCATCACGGTGGGCCTCGAGGCCACGGTGAAGGAAATGGCCCAGATGATGGTGGAAAACCGCATCCGCTGCCTGCCGGTGGTGGACGAGGAGGGGAGGGTGCTGGGGGTGGTGGACGAGGAGGATCTCGTGCACCAGGACGCCAGGGTGCACTTCCCCACTTTCATCCATTTTCTGGAAAGCTATATCATGCTTCCCACCTCCCTTAAGCGCTTCGAAAAGGAACTGCGCCAGGCGGTGGGCGCTACCGCGGGTGAGGTCATGGAGAAGGACTTCCAGGCCGTGAGCCCCTTGGACAGCGTGGAGAAGACGGCTACCCTGATGGTGGAGAAGGACCTCGAATACGTGCTGGTGCTGGAGGACGAACGCCTGCAGGGCGTGGTCACGCGCTCGGATATCCTGAGGACCCTGGCCGGGGGCTGAGGAAAGCGAAGCGGAGGGAGGTGGGAAGTTGGCGAAAGGTGGCGGCTGGAGGCCAACGCTTGCGGTCATCGACCTGGACTGCATCCGCCACAACGTGAGGCTTTTCGTGGGGTTGGCGGGTCCCGGATGCGAGGTAATGGCGGTGGTCAAGGCCGACGGTTACGGGCACGGGGCGGTGGAGACGGCGCGCGCCGCCCTTCAGGCGGGCGCCACCAGGCTGGGGGTGGCGCTGGTGGAGGAAGGGGAAGAACTGCGGGAGGCGGGCTTCCGGGAGCCTATACACCTCCTTTTCGAGCCGCCGCCGCAAGCGGCGCGGAGGGTGGTGGAGCTCTCCTTGACCCCCACCGTGTACACGCGAGGTTTTATGCGAGAGCTGTCGCGTGCCGCAGGGGGGAGAACGGCGATTCCGGTGCACCTCAAGGTGGATACCGGCATGCACCGGGTGGGCGTCGCTCCTGAGGACGCCCCCTCGGTGGCGGAGGAGATATCCTCCACCCCCGGCCTTTTTCTTGAGGGGGTTTACACCCACCTGGCAATGGCCTCCGAGCCTGGGCATCCCTTCAACATCCGCCAGGGGGAGATATTCGCACAGGTGTTGCGGGGCATGGAGGAGAGGGGACTGCGCGTTCCCATACGCCACGCCGCGGCCTCCGGGGCGGCGATCGCCTTGCCCCAACTCAGGCTGGACATGATCAGGCTGGGTATCGCCATGTACGGGCTCCTCCCGGGCGAGGCCTACCGGGAGAGTCTCGACCTGAGGCCGGCGCTCTCGCTGCGCACTCGCATATGCCACGTGGCGCGGGCGAGCGCAGGGGAGGGGATAAGCTACGGGTTAAGGTACCGTTGCGCCAGGGACGCCTGGATCGCCGTCCTGCCCGTGGGTTACGCCGACGGCTTGTGCCGCGCCCTTTCGGGGCGGTGGGAGGTGTTGATAGAGGGGAAGAGGTACCCGCAAGTGGGGACCATATGCATGGACCTCTGCATGGTGGACCTCGGGGACGACCGTTACGAGCCCGGTCAGGAGGTGACGGTCATAGGCGGCCGGGGAGAGGAAGCGGTAGGCGTAGAGCGCATGGCCGCGGATTTGGGCACCATAAATTACGAGGTGGTCTGCGATATCGGGAAGCGGGTTCCGAGGCATTACCTGAACCGCGACCAAGGCCCGGGGAGCGTGCGGGGATGAGGAAAGAAGGCCGTGGTCCCACCGAGCGGGTCGGAGGGCTCAAACGAGTGCGTCGCGGTTTATGTGAGTGTGGGTGGGGTAGGATTAACTATATGGGAGGCGCCAAGAAAGGCACACATTTTGAGCGTTTCCAACCGCGAGGAATGTGCGGGGGTGGTCTATGAGGCGGTGCTGACCTTGCTCTCTAGAGTCCATGTTGGCGCGGAGCCCCAAGGAGGTACGGAGACATGAAGATATGTCCGTCCTGCTATGCCGTCTGCATCGATCAAAGGTGGGATTTCAACGAGCCCGTGCGCGAGAAGGCTATGAAGGGCAACGGGTGGGAGAAGCATCTATGCCCGGGGTGCGAAAGGGTGGCGCGGGGTCAGGTGGACGGCGTGGTCTATCTCAGGGGGGACTTCGTGGACAAACACCGTGAAGAGGTTAAGAACCTCATACGCAGCGTGGCCCAGAAAAAGCTGCGCAAGAACATCGCCGCGCGCATATACCATATAGAGGAGAAGAAGGACGAGATAGTCATAGAGACCACCGACCGCGCCCTGGCGGAAAGGCTGGGAAAGGAATTCGAGAAGGCCTACTCGGGACACCTGGATATCCAGTGGCAGCACCATTCCGATTTCGCCCGCGTTTACTGGACGCGGGACTGAGCGCCGCCTTTACGCTCTTGCCCCCGTGAGAGGGGCAAGGGGTCCGTGACCCGCGCGTAAACGCTCCTGCCTGCGAGCCGGACCCCCTCGGCTTGTTCGAAGCGAGAAAAGCTTTGCGCAGGAGGAGGCGGCGCGCGGAGAGCGAGCATTTTTCGCAGCATCTTATGAGTAGGTGGGCCGAACGACGGTTTCCGCGCACCTTGAGCGTGGTCGAAGTCTCACCGCGGCGTGTGGCCTGGAGGCGGATAGGCCGTTTCCCCGCGGCGCCCCGGCACCGCTTTTCATGCGGGCTCAGGGCTTGCCAGCTTGAGCCTGCCGCCCATGGGTTATAATGTTGGCGCTAAAAGGGATCTTACCGTGCGGGACGGCGAAGGAGATAGCTTGCGATCCCTGCCTACTACCCTGGATCTGGGCGACCTGGAAAAGGCGGACCCCTTTATGGGATCGCTCATGCCCTTCCTGGCCTCCCTACATAGAGGAGAGGTGTACCTGGTGGGCGGCTATCTAAGGGACTTTTTGCTTGGCGCACCGCCCGCCGACATCGATTTCGTCACCGCTGCGGACCCCGAAGGCTTGGCGCGTGAGGTGGCGGAGCGCTTCGGCGGCAAAGCATTCATCCTGCATGAGGAGGAGAGAGCCCATCGCGTGGTGGTGGAGGACGGCGCTGAAGGCAGGCGCACCATAGACTTCTCTCCCATCAGAGGTATGAGCATCGAAGAGGATCTTTCCTACCGCGACTTCACCGTCAACGCCATGGCCCTGGACGTGGATAGGCTCTTGGCGGGGGGGTTGCGTCTGCCGCGTGACCTGGTGGATAAACATTACGGCTGGAGGGATCTCTCCCGGGGGATACTGAGGGAATGCTCCAACGAGTCCTTTCTCATGGACCCGGTGCGCCTGGTGAGGGCCATGCGCTTCCGGCATGTCCTGGATATGGAATACGATGAGCGCACCCTCAATCATATGAAGAAATACGCTCCCCTCGTCACCAGGGCGCCGGGGGAGCGGGTGGCGGTGGAACTGCTGGAGACCCTGCTTATACCCGACACCGCACCCATCTTCGCGGACCTCGAGGCCACCGGACTCATGCAATACGTGTTCCCGCACCTCGTTCCCCTGGTGGGCTTGGAGCAGAACGCCTACCACCATCTTGACGTTTGGTCGCATACCCTGCTCACCCTGGAGGAGCTGGACCGCATAATCGCCGATCCGGGAACGCTCTTTCCCGGGCACGCCGATGATGTGCGGGAGCGCCTGGAGGAACCGCTGCAGGACCTTTATCCGCGCAAGGCTTTCCTTCGCCTCGCGGCGCTATACCATGACGCAGGCAAGGCGGAGACCGTATCGCGGGACGCCTCGGGTCGAATCCATTTCTATTCCCATCAGAAGCACAGCCGCGAGGCGGCGGTGGAGCTGGTGGGGCGCTTAAGGCTCTCGCGCAGGGCGGGAGACTATATCGTCAACGTGGTGGGAGGTCACATGGATATCGGGCTGGCCATGGCCGATCGACCCTCACGGAGACAATTACGCCGCCTCATCGCTCGACTGGGCGAGGAGCTGGTGGACGTGGTGCTGCTGTCCGCCGCGGACCGCCAGGCCACTCGGGGAACCCTGTCCACACCCGAAAAGCTGCGACGCTACACGGCCTTCTGTGCGCACTTGCTGGATGAGTACCGCCGCGAACAGGACACTCCGCCGCTGATCATGGGAAGGGATCTCATAAAGGAACTCAACCTCATGGAGGGACCGTTCATAGGCGAAATACTCAAGGAAGTGCGCGTAGCCCAGATGGAGGGAGCTCTTAAGGGCAGGGAGGATGCCCTGAGGTTCGTGAGAGACCTGCTGAGCCAAACGGACTAGAAGGGCGTGTAGCCGTCAAGACCATAAGCGCGAACCGGGGGCGATTGCGCCTTGCGGGGAAGGAAGGGGATAGGACATCAGGGCTTTTTGCGGTGCCCGCCGCATGGTTCGCGGGGTGGAGAAACTGGGGGTTTAAAGATCTCGGATAGGGCGTGATGATAAAACCCGGCTTTCCCGGCTCAAGGCGGTTTTATGGTCGCAAGGAGGTTTACATGGCTGTTTTCAGGATCGATGGCGTGAGGGTTGGGCACGCACAGGACGAAAAGGGGCTCACGGGCTGCAGCGTGGTGCTGTTGCCGCCGGGGTCTCGAGGCGGCGTGGACGTGAGGGGAGGCGCCCCGGGTACACGCGAGACCGACCTCCTAAACCCCGTCAACTTAGTGGAGGAGGTTCATGCCTTCGTGCTCTCGGGCGGCAGCGCCTTCGGGCTGGCGGCGGCGACGGGTGTGGTGAGTTTTCTGGAGGAACGGGGCATCGGTTTCGACACCGGGGTGGCACGTGTGCCCATCGTCCCCGCGGCGGTGATCTTCGACCTGGCGGTGGGCGACGCCGGCGCCAGGCCGGACGCGGAGATGGGGTACCGTGCCTGCCTGGAGGCGAGCGAGGACCTCACGCGCCAGGGAAACGTGGGGGCGGGAATGGGCGCCACGGTGGGCATGATGCTCGGTCCCGCCAACGCCACCAAGAGCGGGCTGGGAACGTCCTTCATGGAGAGCGGGGGGCTGAAAATCCTCGCCATGGCGGTGGTCAACGCCTTCGGAGACGTGGTGGACGAAGAGGGCAGGATACTGGCGGGAGCGCGCCTGCCCGAGGGAGGATTCGCGTGCACGGAAGCGTGCATCGAGACGGCCCTTGGCGGGGGCGGCGTCCCTCCTCTCACCAACACCACCCTGGGGGTCATAGTGACCAACGCGCGATTGGGAAAAACGGACGTGAACTGGGTTGCCCAGAGGGGGCATAACGGCCTCGCCAGGGCCGTATCGCCGAGCCATACCAAGCTGGACGGCGACCTGGTGTTCGCGGCCGCGACCGGCCAGGTGGAGGCGGCTGCGGACACCGTGGGTATACTGGGAGCGGTGCTCATGGCGCGGGCGGTTCGCAACGCGGTGTTGCACGCGGAGGGAGTTGCGGGCATACCGGCCCACGCCGACCTGGTATGAGGGGTGTGCGCGATGGACGTCTTCGAGGCCATGGAGAAAAGGCGTAGCGTGCGATCGTTCGACGCCGGCAGGGAGGTGGCGATGGAGCTGGTGGAGGAGCTCCTGCGATGCGCCTGTCAGGCGCCCTCCGCCGGCAATGTGCAACCATGGCGCTTCGTGGTGGTGCGCGACGCGGGCTTGAGGGTGCGGCTGGCCGAGGCGGCGCTGGGGCAGTCCTTCTTGGCGGAGGCCCCCGTGGTCATAGTGGTGTGCGCCGACCTGGCCGCCCACGCGGCTTCCTACGGCAGGCGGGGGGTGGAGCTCTATGCCGTGCAGGACACCGCAGCGGCCATCGAGAACCTGCTTCTTTGCGCCACCGCCCTGGGCTTGGGCGCGTGCTGGGTGGGGGCTTTCCGGGAGGATGAGGTGACGCGGGCGCTGCGCCTGGCGAGGGACATAAGGCCCCTTGCCCTGGTGCCGGTGGGATACCCCGCGCGCGAGGAGGTGCAGCCGCGCAAGATGGACTGCAAGCGCCTCACCACTTACCTCTGAAGGCGCATCAGGTTCTGGCCGCGTTTCCCCCGCACGCGTACGTTCGATGGCGGCGGTAGAACTCCCTCACCGCGGAGATGACCGCTTCCTGCTCGCGGTCTGACAGGTAGGGATACAGGGGGAGGGAGAGGGCACGGGCGCAGAAACGCTCCGCCTCCGGGCAGGAGAAGACCGGCCTTCCCCCCACCAGGTAGGGCTTCTGAAGGTGCAGGGGAACGGGATAGTGCACGGCGGTCTCGATGCCTTTCTCTCCCAGGTATGAGCGCAGCGCGTCACGCTCCTCGCATCCCGTTACCCAGAGGTGAAAGCAATGGTCCTCATCCCCATCCCAGGAAGGGAGGTCGAGGGGAAGGTCCGCAAGCCCCTCCTGGTAGCGGCGCGCCAGCTCGCGGCGCCGGCGGTTCCAGGCTTCCAAGCGCCGCAACTTGACGCGAAGAAGGGCCGCTTGCAGCTCGTCAAGACGGCTGTTCATGCCGATTTCCGCCAGCAGGTCACGGTCGACGCGCCCGTAATCGCGCAGCGAGCGCAGCCGCTGCGCCAGCTCCGCGTCCCCGGTTACCACCGCGCCGCCGTCACCGTAAGCCCCCAGGTTCTTGGTGGGGTAAAAGCTGTAGCATCCCGCGCGGCTCCAGCAGCCCGCCGACCTGTTTCCCGCCCGGGCTCCATGGGCCTGGGCGCAGTCCTCCACCACCAGCAGCTCGTGTTCGCGGGCGATCCTGGAAAGCGCTTCCATATCCGCCAGGCGCCCGTAAAGGTGCACGACGAGAAGGAAGCGCGTGCGGGGGCCGATGGACTTCTCGACCTCGCTGGGGTCTATACAGCGGCTTGCAGGGTCTATATCGACGAAGAGCGGGCGGCCGCCCGCCAGGGTCACGGCGACCGCGGTGGGGGGAGCGGAAAGAGCCGTGGTGATCACCTCGTCTCCGGGGGATATGCCCAGGGCCTTCAGGGCGAGGACGATGGCGTCCGTGCCCGAGGCCACGCCGATGACATGCCTCACCCCGCAGTAGGAGGCGAACTCCTCCTCGAAGGAGGAGACCTCGGGGCCCAGAATAAACCTTCCCCCCCGCAGCACGCGCGCAAAGGCCTCCGAGACCTCGGCGTGCATTTCCTCGTCCCGGCGCGAGAGGTCCAGGAAGGGAACGGTGGTCTCGCCCATGCCGTCCTATCCTCGCCGGCCTGGGCGCCGCGGTTGCGGTGCCGGGACGCTCGCGAGCGCGGCGTCGCGTTTCATCCCATGGCACCCGCTTTCAAGTCCACGCGCGCCTTTCCCTCATGGAAATAGCGCGAGCCGTGGCGACGGTAGAAGTAAAGGGTCTTCTCGATCCCCTCCCTAAGCTCGACCCGGGGCCTCCAAGCGAGCAGTTCCTGCAGCCGCGAGCCGTCCAGGTGGATGTCCCCGGGCTCCACCGCCACCGCGTCGGGAGGGTAGGGCACGCAGCGATAGGAGTTTCCGGAAACCTCGCATATGACCGCCGCCGCCTCCGCCACGCTGACGGGAAAGCCCGAGGCGAGGTTGAAGACCTTTCCCTCGCAACGTGGGTCCGAGGCGGCGAGAAGGATGGCCTCCACCGCATCGTCAACGTAAAGGAAGTCGCGTTTCTGCGTGCCGTCCCCATAGACGCACAGCTCCTGGCCCGCCAGGGCTTGGCGGATGAACCAGTTGAGGAAGCCCTGCCCGTCGTGGTGCATCTGGTGCCTGGGTCCGTAGATGTTGGTCAGTCGCAGGGAGGTGAAGCGCAGCTTGTCCAGCCCGTGAAGGATGCGGTGGTATTCCTCCACCGCCGTTTTGTGAACGCCGTTGAAGTCCACGGGCCTCAAGGGGTGCTCCTCGTCCATGGGAGTGTAGAGGGGACTTCCGTACTGGCTGCGCGAGCCCGTGTACAGCACTCGCGCCCCCCGGCTGAGTTCCGTGAGGGCGCCGAGGAAGCGCAGCTGGCTTACGCAATTGCGCTCGAGGTCGCGAAGGGGGTCGCGCAACGAGCCCACATGGCTGATACAGGCGGCCAGATTGAAGACGTAATCCTGATCCACTATGTAGGCGGAGATGTCGTCGACGCGCCCGATGTCGGCGACCACCAGAGCAACTTCGTCGAGCACGCCTTTTAGGTTGAAGAGGTTGGCGCCTTGGTCGGGAAAGCATGCGTCGATGACGGTGACCGATGCTCCCATGCGCACCAGTCTCCGCACCAGTCCGCTGCCGATGAACCCCAGTCCTCCCGTGACCAGAACGCGTTTTCCGGAGTAGCTTTCGCGCAGCGGGGCGAGCTCGCCCATTCACACCACCCCTTTCCTCTGCATTCTCCACCATAGTGCCGCAATCTCCCTCGCCATGACAAGCAGGTTTTTGAGGCGGAAGAACTGGCTCCTGCCCTCCGCGCGCGGATAATGTCCCACGGGCGCCTCCGCGAACACCGCCCCCGCCGCCTGCAATTCCTTGACCAGCTCCACGCAGATGGCCCCGCCCTCCGAGCGGAGATCCAGGCTGCGCACCAGCTCGCCCCGCATGAGCCTGAAATCGCAGTCCACGTCGCGGATGGGGATGGCGAAGGCGAAGCGAACCAGTCGGTTGTAGGCCCACCCCAGAAACTTGCGATACCAGGCGTCGCTGCGCCCCGTCTTGAAGCCGTTGACCACGTCCGCATCGCCGCTCATGGCGTGCAGCAGTCGGAGGTCCTCCACCTCGTACTGCCCGTCGCTGTCGGTGTAGAAGACCCAGTCCTTGGTGGAGGTCCTTATGCCGCTGCGCAGAGCGGCTCCGTAACCGCGGTTGCGGTCGTGCCTTACCACGCGTACCTTTTCGTAGGACGCCGCCAACTGGTCTATGACCTCTCCGGAGGAGTCCGCGCTGCCGTCGTCCACCACGATCACCTCGTAGTCATCGGCGAGGTCGTCGAGTACGGCGAGGGCTTTCTCTATAAGACCCTTGAGGGTGGCGGAGTCGTTGTAGCAGGGGAAGAAGGCGCTTATGCTCCCGCCGGCTGTTCTCGCCACGGGAGTCTCCAGGCTCGTCGGCTCCGCCGCCCGGCCTTCCTTCCTTCTCGATAACATGAAGAGAAAAACGAGGAGCGCCAGGGAAAGCGAGGACACCGCCGCACCGCTTGCTAAGCCGGGGGGACGGTAGGAGAGCAGCACCACATGTTCTCCTCGCTTCATGTGCAGGGCGGTAAGGAAGCCGTTGGCGGAAAACAGGGGCGCCTCCTCGCCGTCCACCGTGGCCCTCCAGCCGGGCATGAAATCGAGCGAGACCACCAGGATGAAATCGCCGTCACCCCTGACGCGCAGGGCCATACCGTCGCCTCCGCTCTCCGCCACCTCGATGGAGGGCTCCCTTTCGGGAGGGGAGAGGGCGGTCAGTGCCTTGCGCGTTTCGGGGCCGATCTCGCTTTCCACCAGGACGACCTCGCCCATGCCCAGGTCCTCGCGGAAGGCGCGGTCCACCGCTTCCCCCCAGCTTCCGCTCCAGGAGACCTCCCATGCCGCATATGCCTCGGTGAGGCGGTTTGGCAGTTCGTACACCGCGTTCTTGCCGTCGCAATACACGGAAGGCCAGGCGGTGAGGGGAACGCGCCTCCCGTCCTTGTCGATGGCGGTGACGGCCGCGATTCGGGTTCCCTCGAGGGCCGGGTCGCAGAGGGTGGTGAGGATGAGCTCGTCCGCCTCTCCCAAACTGGGAAGCGGAACCCTTATCTCCAAGGCTTCACGCCCCTCCCCGTGGCCGGGTGAGCGGAAGCGCACGCGCTCGAAGGAGGCGGTCTGCTCCGCGTCGATAACCGCGAGGAAGTATTCCTCGGGGCCGCTGTCCTTGTGCAGGAAAAGGACGGGGTGCTTCACCACCCGTCCGTTGATGATGGAGTTCAACTTGAAGCAAAGCCGTCCGGAGGCGCTCGGCTCCAGGATGCTGCCGTCCACCAGCAGGCGCAGTTCCCTCCCCGAGGTACGGGAGGGAAAGGCGTAGCTCACCGCGCCCAGGCCGCCGGGAATGGGATAGGGGTCGGACAGATCGTAGGTGGTGCCTTGCACCCTGGAGAGGTTGGAGTAGAGCAAACCCACGCCGAGCAGCTCGAAGGCGGAGGCCTCCGGGCGGTCGTTCACCAGGGCCAGGAAGCGGTCGAGGCGCGCGGGCGGGATGGTGGAGAACCCGAAGGCGTCCTCGAGGCCGTAGGGAAGCAGCTGGTTGGAGCAGAGGGGGAACTCGCCGCGATCCACGCCGGGCTCTTTGGCCAGGGCCACCCTGGCGTCGCCCGCGTTCTCCTTCAGGTAGCCGATCACCTGCGGCTTGAAGTCCGCCCGTTCCCTGGGAACCGGCTTGAGCACGAAGTTCCCGAAGGCGAAAACGTCCACCACGGCAAGGCCCACGGCGATGAAGACCTTGAGGCGGCTGGGTCCGTATTCCCCCTCGCCGTCGGCGCGTATGAGGAGCAGGAAGAGGGCCAGCATCACCGGAGGGAGCAGGAGGTCCAGGCGCGGGGCGGTGAAGAACGAGACCAGGCCGTCGAGGACACGGCGCGTCGGAAGCTTTATCCCCGCCAGGAAGGGCTTGGCCGCGGCCGCCGCCAGGTCCCTGAACCCCAGGACGTCGAAGCGGTACAGGAGCACCGGGATGGCGGCCAGCGCGGCTGCGGCGGCGGCGACCCTCAACCAGGCGCGGGAAAGGGACCTCGCCATGCGGGAGGGGAACTCTCCGCTGCGCCAGCGCTCGAACCCCATCCCTCCCAGCACGGCCAGGGAGAGGTTGAAGGTGAGGATGAAGCGGCTTGAGCCCTTGAGCACGTTGAAGCCGGGGAGGTGGCGCAATGCCGACCAGAGCAGGCCGTACCTGCCCAGGCTGAGCAAAAGCGAGACCGTCCCCATCCAGAAGAAGAAGGCGGCGTGCCTGCGGCGCGGCCGCAGCAGCGCCGCGGAGGCGAAAAGGATAGGGAGTACGCCCATATATGCGTAGGTCTCCTCGAAGGTCCAAGCCCCCAGGTAACCCCCCTGCGCCAGGCCTCTCCCGAAAAGCCTTGGAAGCACGATGCCCAGAAGTTGAGCGGGCGGCATGCTGCCTATACCGGCCACTTTTTCCGACAGCCCGCCGGCGCGGTAGGAGTTCTGGACCAGGTGGTAACTGGGCAGGTTCTGCACCATGCCGAGGCAAACCCCCAGCCCCAGCGCCAGGATGAGCCAGGCGAGGTTGATGAGCAAAAACCTGCGCCTGTCGCCTTGCTCGTCAAAGGAGTGGGAAAGGAGATAGAAAAAAGCCAGCAACGCCTGCATGAGCGGTATCATCAAGAAGCCGGAAAGGCACTGCAGGCCGAGCACCCCCCCTGCCGCGAGGTGGAAAGACGGCTTTCCCTCCGAAAGAGCTCTCTCCAGGCAGTAAAGGAACAGGGGCATCCAAGCCGCGGTGGCGACGGCGTTGGGGTGCACCATGTGTGCCAGAAAAAACCCCCCCAGCGTAAACGGCAGGGCGGCGAAAAGGGAGGCGGAGCGGCCCAACCGCAGGCGCCGGCAGTACATGTAGGTAAAAACGCCTCCCAGAAGATAATGCAGGATGATGCAGTAGTTGAACCCCGCCGTGGCCGGGAGCTGGAAGAAGAGAAGGTTCACGGGATAGAACAGCCCCATCTCGCTGTCGGCGAAAAGGGGAAAGCCGCAATAGATCCCGGAACACCACAGCGAGGGCCCCCCGGAGCGGAAGGCGTGGGCGAGGTAGCGCCATGCAGGGTAATAATATGACTTTATATCCGATATCCATGGAACCCTCGACAGGGTGAGCATGGAGTGGAAGAAAGCCGCCAGCACCAACGCGATGATGGCCAGAGGCCAAAGCCTCCGTTTTTTATCCCGCTCCGATGGCGGCAAAGCGGTCACGCTCATCCTTTATCCTGAACCAGCCGGAAATACGGAACAAGGCTAGCAAGACATTACACCATGGCGAGAGGGGAGACAATTACGTCCCGGCTCGCGGGAGCGATGGCCGGGAGCACGCCTTGGGAGCGCATGATCACAAGAGGTTCTTCTCCCGCAAGGGTGTGTTAAAGATAATGGCGGGGGGTGGCGGCCGGGAGAAGCGGGCGGTTTAGGTATGACCGGCAGCCACAAGCGCCGGTTACGGCCGGAGAGCTCGCTTTTTACGGTCGGGCGCCCTGCTTGAAGATGATGCGGCTCGTTGCCTGCCCTCGGGCGATGTGATTAAAATCAAGGAGAGAAAGCGGAAAGGAAGTGATGAGGGATGCCTTTTTACGAATACAAGTGCGAGGCTTGCGGCGAGACCTTCGAGCACTTCGCCCGCAACATGTCCGACGAGGCGGAGCGCTGCGCCGTGTGCGGCAAGAAGAGGATAAAGAAGCTCTTCTCCACCTTCGGCTTCAAGAGCGGGTCGGCCTCCTCCGGGGATTTCAGGTCTTCGGCCGGCTCCTCGGGATGCAGCTCATGCACCGCCGCCAGCTGCACCGGATGCTCCAGTTAGGGGAGGACATGGCAGTCGATTGGCGCCAGGCGACGACCATAGAGGAGCTCTACGAGGCCATCCGCGACTGTCGCCGCTGTCCGCTAGGGGAGACGCGAACCAACCTGGTCTTGGGCACGGGCGACGAGGACGCGGACATCATGTTCGTGGGAGAGGCACCCGGCTTCCAGGAAGACCGTCAGGGAATACCCTTCGTGGGTCCTGCGGGACAGTTCCTGGACCAGCTCCTGGCCTCCATCGGACTGAGGCGCTCCCAGGTTTATATAGCCAACACCCTCAAGTGCAGGCCGCCCGACAACCGCGATCCGCAGCCCGATGAGCTGAAGATGTGTACCCCTTATCTGTTCAAGCAGATAGAGATCATCGCGCCGCGCATCATATGCACCCTGGGCAATCACGCCACCAAGACCTTGCTCAAGACCGGCACCGGCATCACCCAGCTCCACGGCAAGCTACTGCACAGGGACGGCCTTGCCTATGTCCCCCTGTTTCATCCCGCAGCCGCCCTTCACAAACCGCCGTTAAAAAGCGTGCTCATCGAGGATTTCCAGAGGCTGAAGGAGCACCTGGAGGCCGAGAGGACGCGATGGGAACGGGAGACGGTGTCTGGAGCGGCGTCGCGGGCGGAACCCGCGGAGCCGGCGGATGTATCCGAGCCGGAGCAGATGGGCTTCTTCTGAGCCGGCCTGCGCCGCCTGTCCCCGAGCCGCAAACCCCGAACACGACCGAGCGGAGAAGAGGCCGCCTGGCATGCGAGAGCGCGAGGAGGACGCGGGCAGGGCATGAAACGTCGTTCGGGACTCACCATCGCGGGCTCATGGGCGGAGAAGCGTCGATGGCCTAACGCGGGGGACGTAAGGGGGAGGCGGTGGGGATAAAGGAAAGCACGTTAGTCACATGGCGTTGGCGGTATTTGTGTACACGGCTCGCTTGGTTGAGACGCGGGCAGAGCGGGGTCATCGACAAGCTTCGGTACGGAGAAGGCCGTTTTGTGCCTTGGAGGATCGCTTTACGGCATGGGAGAATAGATTTTGGCGCGCGGTGTTTTCGCTGCCTCCGTGGATGATGGCCTGAACCCCCGAATTTAACGGGGCGGAGATGCGATGGACGCGGTGACGGTCTTGGAGGGAAAAGGACGGGAGAGGTCTTGAGCGCTTACGCCGAGGATACCCTCGAGGTGACCACCCGCTCCGCCTCGCAGATGCGGGATCTCGGCATGCGCGTGGCCAAGGCCCTGCGGCCGGGAGACGTGCTTCTGCTGCAAGGTGAGCTGGGGAGCGGAAAGACCACCTTCGTGCAGGGAATGGCCAGGGGACTTGGGGTCAAGGGAAGGGTAACCAGCCCCACCTTCACCCTCCTGCGGGAGTACCGGGGCAGGCTTTCCCTGGTGCACCTCGACGCCTACCGCCTGGAGGGTCCGCTCGATCTCTACGAGATAGGGGTGGAGGAGTACCTGGAGGGAGACGCGGTGCTGGCGGTGGAATGGGGCGACAGGGTAAAGGGCTTTTTCCGCCCCCCCTACCTCGAGGTGAGAATGGAGTATGGCGAGGGAGAAAAGGAGAGACGCGTCCTCTTCGTGCCCCTGGGCGGAAGCTGGGGGGAGAGGGTGACGGGATTGAGGGAAGCCTGGGGCGGCGGTTCGCAGACGGTGAGGCCTTGGGGGTGAGGGGATGGCGGTGTCGGGAAGGGGTGTCCTCGAGGGGGGAGACGGCGGCCCAGGCTCTCTTAGCGTCCCGTCCTGGGCCGGGGAGGGATCGGGACAGCGCGGAATCGCCGCCTATGGTGGCGTTGACGTGGCCGGTAAAAGCAGGACGGGGGCCCGCATGGCGCAACCCGGAAGGCCGTCCCCGGCGAGAGGACAGGCGAGCGGTAGGCGGACCGGCGTCAAGGCGCAGATGACGGAGTGCTATCGTGAGAGAGATGCGCGAGTCCCCTTGACGTCGGATTGCCGGCCACGGTTCGGCGTTGAGACGGTTGCATGGTCCGGTGCGAGGCGGTTTCTGGTGAAAGGGGAATAGGTGCGGTGAGCGGCTCGAGGGGGGGGTGGCTGCTGGCCTTCGATCTCTCGACCCCCATGGGGGTGCTGGTGTTGGAGGGACCCGGCGGAACCCTATGGCGCGAGATCGCGGGACATCTGCGTGTCGCCTGCCTGTTTACCGAGGTAAAGGCCCTTATGCAGGAGGCCGGGATAGGCAGGGAAGACGTCGCCCTTCTGGGGGTGGGAAGGGGCCCCGGGTCCTTCACCGGAGTGCGGGTGGCGGTGACCGCCGCCAAGACCCTTGCGTTCTCCCTGGGGGTGCCGCTGGTGGCGCCGGAAAGCCTGGCGGTGAGGGCGGCGGGGATCGGGATTTCCGCCCGCGAGGCGTTCGTGGCCATGGACGCACGCAGGGGTGAGGTCTATTACGCCGCTTACGGCATCGGGGACGGCGGCCTGGAGAGATTGCTGGAGCCCGGCGTCGCCGCCCCGGAAAAGGCGGCCGCCGATCTGGCGATATGTCTGGAGCGCGCGCATGGAGAGGTGGTTCTCACCGGCACCGCTATAGACGCCTATGCGCATGTCTGGCCTCAAGGACTTGTGGTGGCGGCGAGCGAGCCTCCGGGAGCGGGGGGGCTGGCGCGGCTGTGTCGCGAGGCCGCGGAGCGCGGAGACATCGCGGACCCCTACGAGCTCTTGCCGCTCTATCTAAGGCGTCCCGACGTGGGACGGATGGGAGAGGAGAAGAGATGCGCCTGGTGATGGGCGAGATGGGCGAGGAGGACTTGGCGGAGGTCCTGGAACTGGAGAGAAAGGCCTTCGCCAGCCCCTGGACCAGGGATATGTACCTGCGCGAGCTGGAGAAACCCGAGGGTTGTTACGTGACCGCCAGGTACGGGAGCGAGCTGGTGGGCTACGGCGGCACCCTTCTGATCCTGGACGAGGCGCACGTCATGACCCTGGCGGTGAAAGAGGATCGGCGCCGCCGCGGCATCGGGGCCAGGCTGCTGCTGGAGTTGGTGCGGCGATCGGAGGAGAAGGGGGCGCGCTTCCTGACCCTGGAGGTGAGGAGGTCCAACCTCGCCGCCATCGAGCTCTACGAGCGTTTCGGATTCCAGATCATGGGAGAACGCAAGCACTATTATCTCGACAACCTGGAGAACGCCTTCATCATGTGGACGGACGATATCACCACTCCGGAGTACCGGCGACTGCTCGAGGGGTTGTGGGAGAGATACGGAAACGCGGGGTAAGGTCGAGGCGCATGACGGGAGAGGACGGTAAGGGAGGAAAGGGTCTCGTTCTGGGCATCGAGACCTCCTGCGACGAGACCTCGACCGCGGTGGTGAGGGGCGGGAGGGACACGCTCTCCCTGGTCATCTCCTCCCAGGCGGATGTGCACCGGCGCTTCGGGGGCGTGGTCCCCGAGCTCGCGAGCAGGGCGCACCTGGAGGCCATGCTCCCGGCGCTGCAGATGGCGCTGGATAACGCGCAGGTCGGGCCATGCGATCTGGACGCGGTGGCGGTGACGCGAGGGCCGGGTCTCATCGGCGCGCTGCTGGTGGGGTTGACCGCCGCCAAAGCGCTGGCGTTTGCCCTCGATATCCCCCTGGTGGCAGTGAACCACTTGGAAGCGCACATATACGCCAACTTCCTTTATTTTCCGGAACTGGAACCTCCTGTGCTCGCCTTTCTGGCCTCCGGCGGCCACACCATGCTGGTGCACGTGCCGGCGCACCGACGTTACGAGGTGTTGGGGGAGACCCTGGACGACGCCGCCGGGGAGGCGTACGACAAGGTGGCGAGGTATCTGGGTCTCGGTTATCCGGGAGGGCCGGAGATAGACCGGATCTCACGCGAGGGCGACCCGGCGGCGGTGCGCTTCCCGCGCGCCATGATGAGGGACCACGGCTACGACTTCTCGCTATCGGGGCTGAAGACGGCGGTGATAAACCACGTCAGGAAGCTGAGGGAAAGCGGAGAAGAGGTGAGAGTCGCCGATATCGCCGCTTCCTTCCAGGCGGCGGTGGTGGACGTGCAGGTGCACAAGATAACCCGCGCGGCGCTGGAGAGAGGGGTGCAAAGGGTAGTGCTGGCGGGAGGGGTGGCCGCCAACCGCAGCCTGCGCGAGAGGTTGGAGGCTGAGCTGTCCAGGCGAGGGATAAGGCTTTACTATCCGCCCATGAACCTGTGCGTCGACAACGCGGCCATGATCGCTGCCCTAGGATGGCGCATGCTGCAAGAGGGCGAGGTGTCGTCCCTGGAGGTGGATGCCTCCGCGAACCTCCCCCTCGCCTGAGGAAAACGGACAAAAACCCCCTTGATTTTTCACCGGCCGTGCCTTATCCTTCATTTAGCACTCTTATATCCAGAGTGCTAACAGCCACAAAATGAGAGTGATAACACTCTGGCGCGTCGAGTGCCAGGTGGATATATGAGGGAAGGAAAACGGCAAAGGAAAGAGAGGAATGGAGGGATGTGTAGATGAAACTGAGGCCTCTGGGTGATCGGGTGATCGTGAAGCCGGGGGAGGGAGAGGAGAAGACCCCGTCCGGGCTGGTCATCCCCGATACCGCCAAGGAAAAGCCCCAGGAGGGTACGGTTATCGCCGTGGGTCCCGGCCGCTGGGAGGATGGCAAGTACGTTCCCCTGGAGGTGAAGGAAGGGGACACCATCATCTACTCCAAATACGGCGGGACGGAGGTGAAGATCGCAGGAGAGGAACACCTCATCCTCAGCGAGCGCGACATTCTCGCCGTGGTCGAGAAAGAGGAAAAGAAAAAGAAGTAAAGGTTATTTAGGAAAGTGAACCTCAAAGGAGGAGAAGAGGGAAAATGGCCAAGGAGATAATGTACGACGAGGAAGCGCGACGCTTGCTCGAGGAGGGCGTGAACAAGCTCGCCAACACGGTCAAGGTGACCCTGGGTCCCAAGGGGCGCAACGTGGTGCTGGAGAAGAAGTTCGGCGCCCCCGTGATCACCAACGACGGGGTGACCATCGCCCGCGAGATCGAGGTGGAGGACGTGTGGGAGAACTGCGGCGTGCAGCTCGCCAAGGAGGTCGCCACCAAGACCAACGACGTGGCCGGTGACGGCACCACCACCGCCACGGTGCTGGCCCAGGCCATCGTGCGCGAGGGCCTGCGCAACGTGGCCGCCGGAGCCAACCCCATGGCCCTGAAGCGCGGCATCGACAAGGCCGTGGACATGGTGGTCAAGGAGATCAAGAAGATGTCCAAGGAGGTGGAGACCAAGGAGGAGATCTCCCGCGTGGCCGCCATCTCCGCCGATTCCGACGAGGTCGGAGGCATCATCGCCGATGCCATGGACAAGGTAGGCAAGGACGGCGTGATCACCGTCGAGGAGTCCCAGACCTTCGGGATGACCTTCGAGGTGGTGGAGGGCATGCAGTTCGACAAGGGATACCTCTC